>JAPLMO010000323.1 GCA_026386995.1 Planctomycetota bacterium
GGTGCGCGAGCCCGTGGCAAACGAACGCAGCAACCCTTTTCACATTGGAGCCCCCTCGGGGGCGTCTGAACGGCGTTCAATCGCCCCGTCCGGGGCTCGAAAATGAAAGAACATGTGGGCATGGGCGCCGCTTTCCACGGGCTCGCGCACCGTGGCTACTCACAATCGCCCGCAAGGGGCTCGTTATTGCACGCCCACGGCAATGACAAACCCCGCCCGATTTGTGTTGATATTTTCCAAGCCGCGCGGCAGGATTTTGCCTAACTAGCAGCCGAGGAGCCGAAAGGAGGGTGGCAGAATGAGCGCAACCCATGACGCTTCGCAGCAGTCTCAGCCGAGCCGACGGGCACTTCGCATGTGGGCGGGGCTCTTGGTAGCCGTCTGGCTCCTCATCCAGATGGCTGCCGTCATGTTCTCGTACGTTCAGTCGGCGAGCTTTCGAGAGCGGGAATACAGCAATCACAGATATCATGCCAACGACTTTGATCCTGCTGCCATCCGCGCCGGCTACTGGCACTCTTCGACTGTAGCACTCGGAACCGCGGCACTGGCCACCGTTTTTATCGTGGGTGGCGTGGGCCTCGTTTTGGGCACCCCGTGGGCATGGCGCATTCTTCTCGCAGGGAGCGTTTTGCAGATTCTCTTTACGATTGCCACGCAGCTTTGGCAGGCGACGCTTTCGGGAGATCTGCATGAGGGGCCGTTGGCTGGCGGGTCGCTCGGCATCATTGGCGCTGTGATCGGAATTCTCCTCTGGAACGTAATCCCGGTGGGCATCCTGTTCCTGTCTGTGTCGGCGCGCCCTACCGACCCTTGAGTTGCGCGTGGTTTTGCACGGCGAGATTTCTCGCTTTGCCTCACTCGCTCGGAGTGGCAAACGCGGTGGACGTTGCTCAGTCACCTGGTCAAATCTCAGTAATCGACCAACCTCAGGCAAACCTTATCCTGCGCCGTACGCGCCTTCCAAAGTTCGCCCCACGGCACATCGTTCATAAGGACCGAGAAGATGATCGTGCGGCCGCTCTTGGCCCGGACGTAGCCCGAAAGGGCGCTCGTGCCGAGGATGTACCCGGTCTTGCCGAACACGCGGCCCTCGGCGGGGGTGTTGCGCATGCGTTTCGAGAGGCTGCCTTCCTGGCCGGCGGCGGCAAGGGTCAGGACGAACCGCTCGCCGTGGCGCTGGAGCATCTGGCGGAGGATTTCGGTGACGGCCAGCGCCGTCAGGCGGTTCTCCTTCGAGAGGCCCGAGCCGTCATCAATAACGCAGCCGTCGGAGGGGATGCCGCTCTCGGCCATCCACCGGCGCGCCTCGGCCGTGCCGGCGGCCCAGGTGCCCTGATGCAGGGGCAGCGGCATCTCGACGGTCGGCGTTGCGGCATACGCGCCGAGAAGTTTCAACATGCACTCGGCGTACAGGCCCTGGCTGCGCTTGTTGGCCACGGCCACGGTGGCGTCGAGGCGCGAGGTGTGGACGACGTCGGTCTCGAAGTCCGGCCGCGCGCGGCCTTCGACATCGGTCAGTTTCTCGCGGACCACGGGGCCGGCGACCGTGACGCCCTCTGCCCTGAGGGCCTCGGCCAGGGCCGACCCGAAGAACATCGTCGGGTTGACGACGGTGCGGAACTCGGTCGCCTCGGCCGCGCCGGTCCAGAACTTGCCCGCCAGGCGCAGGCGGACGGCCGCCCCCGGACCGGCAGCCGCAATCCGCGCGATGCTGAAACTGTGCTGGCCCTTCTCGGCGACCGAGAGGATCGTGCCGTCGACCTCGACGCCGCTGCCCGCCGGCTCGATTCTGACGACGGCCGGCTCGCCGGCCTTGCCGGCGGCCACGCGGATGTTGACGCAACTGTCGTTCAGCACGAGCGCGGTCACGGGCGCCTCGTACCACTCGCCCCGCTGGTCGGCTGGCCAGTGCGGGTGCTGCGTAACGTCGTCGAAGAGCGAGTCGTCCAGGACGATGCGGCCGACGGCGCCTATGCCGCGCGCCTTCAGGACCTCGGCCCAGCGCCGAAACGCGCCGACGATGTCGCCGTTCCAGAATCTGCCGGAGAAGTTCGGGTCGCCGCCGCCGATGACCGCCAGGTCGTACTTGGCGTCGGTGCCGGCCGACGGTATGCGGCCGACGGTGGTGCGGATGCGCCAGTCGGGGCCTAGGCGGTCGAAGCAGGCTGCCGTGATGACGAGTTTCATCGTGCTCGCCGGGACCATCGGCTGGTCCGGCCGCACGGCGTAGAGCACTTCGCCCGGCTCTCCGGCGGCCATGATGCGGACGGCGACGGAGGTCTTGGCCAGGCCGGCCTCGGCGAAGATGCGGTCGAGGTCGGCCCGCAGGGCCTCGGCGGGAGACTTGGGCGGCTCGGGCGGCTTGGCCTCGGCCGGGGCCTTCGCTTCGGCGGACGGCTTGGCCTCGGGCGCGGCCTTTTTATCGGGTGCGGGGGCCTTGGCGCCCCACGCGGCCGACGACGCCAGGAACGCAACCGTCAAGGAAAGTGCAAGCAGCCGTATGCGCATGGTCACGAAACCTCTCTCCCCAGGATAATCCCGGCATAACTGGACAGACGCGACAGGGGCGATTATAATCAGCCCGCCGGTGGTGTAAAGCGCATGCGCGTAATCAATAAGGAAAGTTCCCATGCCCAAAGAGGTTCCGGTCGGCCAGATCGTTCAGGGCGACGGCCTGGAGATCCTGCCGCAGTGGCCCGAGGGCAGCGTGGACCTGGTGTTCGCCGACCCGCCGTTCAACATCCGCTACCAATACGACAAGTACCGCGACGACCTTGCGCCGCACGAGTACCTGGAGTGGACCGAGAAGTGGCTCGACCAGTGCCTGCGGGTGCTGAAGCCCACGGGCACGTTCTGGATCGCCATCGGCGACGAGTACGCGGCCGAGATTCGCGTCATGATGCGCCAGCGCGCCACGCTGCGCAACTGGGTCATCTGGCGGTACACCTTCGGCCAGTGCTGCAAAGGCAAGTTCAACCGCGGCCACGCGCACCTGTTGTACTTCGTCAAGGACCCGAAGCACTTCACCTTCAACGCCGACGCGATTCGCGTCCCGTCGGACCGGCAACTGAAGTACGACGACCTGCGGGCCAACCCCAAGGGCAAGTTGCCCGACGACGTGTGGACGTTCTCGCGCGTCTGCGGCACGTTCAAGGAGCGCGTGGGCTGGCACCCGTGCCAGATGCCCGTGACGCTGCTGACCCGGATCATCATGGCGTGCTCGAAGCCGGGCGACGTGGTTCTCGACCCGTTCGCCGGCAGCGGCACGACGCTCGTGGCCGCCGCGCGCCTGGGCCGCCGGTGGACCGGCGTGGAACTCTCAGAGCAGTACGCCGCCAACGCGATGGAACGCATCCGAACCGAAGGCGCAAAGCCGTGGCAGCCGGCGGCGCCGCCGCCCATCCTCCGCAAGTGGAAGCATCGCGGCCCGCCCCGCAAGGGCCGGCCGCGCAAGATCAGGCCGGCGGACAACCTCTTTGCGCCGCCCGACGACGAGGCCGCAGGCCGCGCCTCCGCCACAGGCACCTGACAGGACCACGCTATCAATGAACGCGTTTGCCATTCTTGCCGAGGAATCTGGCGCCGTGGCCCGGGCCGAGGACCAGATCAGCGGCGTCCTGAAGTTCATCCTCGACAACCCGTTCGCCATGGCGCTGACGATCATCTTCCTGATCGCCATCATTGCCGCCTTCGTGGCGGCCCGCAAACGCGACCGGTGCCTCAAGAAGTTCCGCGACTACCCCGTCACGCTCGTGCGGCAGGACGGCCGCATGCTCTGGGGACGGTTGCGCGTCTTCTCGAAGGGCCTGGAGTTGATCTATGCCCGCTCGGCCCAGGAAGCCGGCAAACGGTCGCTGCTCATCTATGAGCCGGAACTTGCCGGCATCCTGGCCGTCTACCGGTTCGTCGACCGCCTCGACGCAAAGGAACACGCCTGGCAGGCCCGCCAGGCCGCGCTGCTGGCGCGTATGAAACTGCCGTATCGGACATGGCGCGGCATGCGCAACCTGTTCAACACGTTCCGCGACGCGGTCGTCCAGGCGATGGGCCTGACGCTCCAGCAGGCGGCGAAGGCGGCGCCCAATCCCCTGCTGACCGCCGCAGGCCAGGCGCCGATCACCACGCTGGGCAGCGCGCTGGGGACCGACTCTGGCTTCGCCTACGAACCGATGCTCGAGCAGTACATCGGCCTGCCGGTGGTCCTGGAACTGGCGAACCCCGCCGACGCGGGCAAGCCCCCGGTGGAATACCGCGGGGCGCTCGGCGAGTACAGCGACAAGTACATCCTCCTCGTCGGCGTGTCGCATCGGTTCACGGAGCGCATGGCGCTGGACGGCCCGGAAGCCTCGTTCGTGGAAAACCGCGTACGCGTGCGGCCGGCCGAAGGCAAACTCGTCATCCAGAACCCGTCGCCGGCCGTCGTGCGCGTGGACGCGGTTGAGTGCGCCGGCGTCCAGCGCGAGATCAACGAGGCCGTCCCGCCCGGCGAGACGGCTGAAGTCACCCTGCCCGAGGGCGCCGGCGCCGAGGGCGCCGCGGTCATCCTCTCGTACGAGCGGACCTTCGACGTGATCGTGCCGCGATCCTGCGGCGCGGTGCGCCACGCAGGGGCGTAATTACTACTACAGCACCACTTCGGGATTTGCGCGGTGGGTCCGCCCAATTATGTAGGGTGGGTGCTCTGCACCCACGCTGCTGTATTGGGGGGGCGTATCGCAAGCACGGGCGCCCACGCATGAGGCAACCGCGTCGGCGTGAATGTGGAGCCATCGCCCAACGTTTACAGCATAACGACAACAGCATCAGCGTGGGTGCAGAGCACCCACCCTACGTGAACGGCAATTCGGTAACAGCCCCGGGAGACCCGCCGCGCAAAACTTGCCTAAGTGGCGCCGGCGTGTTACAGATACCGATCCAGCCGGTGCTCTTTCAGTTTGGCGACGAGGTCGCGGACATGCTCGGCCTGTTCGCGGGTGGTCACGAGCGTGGCGTCGGGGGTCGAAACGATGATGAGGTCCCGCACACCCAGGGCCGTCACAAGGTGATCGCCGCCGGAATACAGGACGCAGCCGTTGGCGTCCATGGCCACGACGTTGCCCTCGCGGATGTTGGCATGCTCGTCGGCTGGCAGGTGGCCGCGCAGCACGCGCCACGTGCCCACGTCGTCCCACGCGAAGTGCCCCTCAACCACGCGCACGCGGTCGGCCTGTTCCAGCACACCGTAGTCGATGCTGATGCGCGGCAGGCGCGGGAAGACGCCGGCCAGCGCGACTTCCATGCGGTCGGAGTCCAGGTCGGGCTCCAACTGCTTCAGGCCGTCGGCCAGTTCCGGCAGGCGGCGGCGGATGGCCTCCAGGATGGCGTCGGTCCGCCAGAAGAAGATGCCGCTGTTCCAGAAGTAATCGCCGGAATCGAAGTAGGCCTCGGCCACGGCCATCGACGGCTTCTCGTGGAAACTCGAGACCTCGTAAACGGTGGCGCCGTCCACCTGCTGCACGGCGGCGCCGCGGAGGATGTAGCCGTACCCCGTCGCAGGATAGGCCGGGCGGATGCCGATGGCGTAGAGCGACGCCGGGTCGCCGTTTACGATGGCCTCGGCGTGCGAGATGCACTCGCGGAGGCCCTCGGCCGGCTGGATGATGTGGTCCGACGGAAGGCAGACGATCGTCTGGTCGCCGGCGCGTTTGCGGATGAGCGTTGCGGCCAGGCCGATGCACGGGGCGGTGTCGCGGATGCGCGGCTCAACGATGATATTCTGCGGGGGCAGGTCGCCGACCAGCCGCTGCGCGACCTCGCGATGCTTGCGGTTGACGGTGACGATGATGTTTTCGGGCGGAATGAGCCCCTTTAGGCGATTGAGCGTTTGCGTCAAGAGCGGCGCGCCGCCCAGGATGCTCAGGAACTGCTTGGGGCACGTCGCCCGGCTGAGGGGCCAGAACCGGGTTCCCTCGCCCCCCGCCATAATGACGGCATACATCGTCGGTAGTCTCCTCGTGGCGCCGAAGCCGGCGGCGCTAGTGTAGTGCCACTGAATTATCGCACATTAAGGTATCGGGTGCCACGGTTGCGCCGTTAAGCAACCGTGCCGTCGTTCGACGCAGAGCACGGCTGCAAACAGCGCAGCCGTGGCACCCAGCGTCTTGGATAGTACGCAATCTGAGTGAGACAGTACACTAGCGCGCTCCCCAGCCCCGTGCGGCCTCGTATAACTCCAATATCAGCCCTCGGCGCCGGTGGGTCAACCATTTTCCGTAACACCCCTTGAAAAACGCCGCCCTGCGGGCTAAAGTCAGATGCTTCTTCCGCCTGAACGTCGTGTGGGGGTGGTTGGGTGGCTCAGCCGCTGATTGTCATTATCGAAGACGACGAAGGCGTGCGCTCTGCGCTCGTCAAGAGCTTGGAGTTGCATGACAAAGACGTCCGCGCGGCATCCACCGCCGGCGAGGGCTTGGCGCACCTCAAGGAGCAGGACGCGGAC
>JAPLMO010000126.1 GCA_026386995.1 Planctomycetota bacterium
TGAATTCGATGAGTTGGCCGCCACAAACTGCCTGCGCCGCGCCAATCTTGCCCACAAACCAAGAGTTGCCGTAGATGTCTTCCAGCAGGCTGTGGGCGCCCATCACCGAGGCGGCGCTGTCGCTGCCGCGGAAGACCTGCATGGCTGCCTGACGCAGCGCGCTGCGGGGCGGGTCGGTGGCCGTCTCGAACCGCTGCACGCTTCGCGCGCTCCGCTGCGCCTGCCCGCTGATCACCACGAACGCCACCGCGATCAGCCCGAACATCGCCAGCAGGGCGAGGATGATCAACAACAAAACGCCGCGGCGGCGCAATGATGAATGATGAATGATGAATGATGAATGATTAGTCATGGTAATATTCCTTTCACACGCCGCTCCTTGCCCAGGCCCAACGCAAAACGATAAGTTCACGGCAGTAGCTGATGGAAGGTGATGATTGTATCGTCCGGCATTCATCCTTCATCACTCATCCTTCATCATTTCTGTCCCTTACTGATCCAACTGCACCACGGTGCTGTACACGCCGGAAACGCTGTCGATGATGAGGGCCTCGACGTCTGTGCCGCCGTACCAGTCGGGACCGACGAGGCTGACCTTCTGGGTCGTGCCGCCGGGCCCGGCGTTGACCGCGCGATACCATGAGGCTTGGCCGTCGCCGACGAGCATGATCCACTGGTCCTCTTTGACGTTTAGGGCTGTTATGGGTACCGCGCCGTCTAGCGTGACACTCACGCCGCCGTAGCCAACACCGCCGGCACACGTGGCAGTGGCTCTCTGCTCGCGCGTTTTAATCCGCTTGTAGCACACCACGACCGCCACGTTGTACATCCGCCGCTGGGCCACGGGCAGGGCCGCTTCACCGGGTGCGGGAGCAATCGTCAGGAACCAGGAGTAATTGCCCTCGCTCTGAATGTTGGCGCCGTCAAAAATCGGCCAAGGGCGATCGGCGTTTTGGGGCGTACCGCTCTTGACGTCCCTGGGTCGCACGAACACCAAGTCGTCGCGCCAGCGGAAAATGGCGTCGGCCGCGGTGGCAGTCATGCCGGTGAACGAGTATCGCGGCAGTGGCCCCAAGTTGCCCGTCGAGCCCAGCGGGTCGATGGCGATCAAGCCCAACTTAACATTCGTGCCGTCCACCGGCGGCGACCAGGTGGTGTAATCGAGCATTCGCCGAATCTTGACTTCGCGGAGTCCGGCCCGGCCGCAGGCGCCCGTGCGATCCGACTTGTTCGTCTCGACCAGTGCAAGCTTGCCGATGGGGATTAGCGCGGCCACGCCCAGCAGGCCGATGGAGAGGATGAAGATCGAGATCAGCACCTCCATCAGGCTCACGCCGCGGCGAGAGTGGAGAGTCGAGAGGGGAGAGTCGAGAGGGGAGAGTGGAGAGGGGATGGTGGATAGTGGATAGTGGATAGTTCCGCCCTCCCCTGACCTCTGACCTCTGACCCCTGACCTCTGACCCCTGACCCCTGACCTCTGACCCCTGACCCCTGTCATGTTACTTTCCTCCCATGCCTTGGGCGTCGCGGACAAATTGCCGGGATGTGGCGATGTCGCCTCCGGCGGCGACCACGTCGGTGGTCACCAGGCCCGTCTGCGGATTGATCGCCACCCAGAAGTTCGTCGTGTCCTGCGAGTTTGTCTTCGTGGCGCCGGGCCCCGTCTGCTCGTTCTTGCCAACCATGAGGAAAATCGGCTGGACGACGTTCTCAACACTGCCATTTCCGTAATACATTTGCAACACCGAACCGTTCGGCGCGAAAAGGATCATGACGTCTTGAACGCTGCCGAACGTGACCAAGTCCGTGCCTGAAAAGTCCAAATCGATGACCGAGCTGGCGGGCAGTTGCAGCGGCGCGGCTGCCCCTTTGACCGGC
>JAPLMO010000478.1 GCA_026386995.1 Planctomycetota bacterium
CGTAGATCGAGTCAAAGGCATCCTGCGCCTTCTGTTGCGATTCGCTGTCGGCGGCTGAGATGGGGAGACTGAACATCCCCAGGCTCAAAAAGATAAGAACCGCGATGCGCAACATGCCCTGTCTCCGCAAGACGAGTTCGAGCGAACCCCGCACACAAATTGAATCTGATTGTAGAACCTCATTGAGGAGTGTCAACCGTCAACGCCGGGCGCAAAGACGCTTGCTCTGTTTGAGGGTCCGCGTCGAATTCGGGTTTGCGGTGAGCGGAGAACAGGGACGGCCGCTATCGGTCGCTGCCGTTTGCGCTCGCGCCGGAATCCGTCATCTGGTTGTCGCAGATAACGCCCGCTGGCACCCGTCACTCGCCCCGCAGACCCCGGGCGGAGTTTTCGGGACGCTCACGGGGTTCGGCTAGAGCAGCGTTGTCTGGCCTGGGACATAGACCGGGTACTGGCCGTTCGGACCCGGTTTGACCGGCGGCTCCATGTCGAAACTGCATCCCTCCGGCTGCGGCGGATAGAAGAAGTCGGACTTGGCCGCCTGGTCCCACGTGACCTCTTTGCCGGTGTAGCAACTCAGTTGCCCCATGACCGTGGCCAGCGTGGCGTTGGCCATGTAGTCGCGGCTGTTGGTGGGCTTGCCGGCGCGGATCGCCTGAAACAGGGCCCGGTGTTCCTCATGGTACGGATTGCACCCGGGCCCCTGGTGCTGCCACTTGGTTTCGCCCTCGATGCGGCACGCCAGCAGGTTGCAGCGGCCCTTGGTGCCGAAGATGAAACTCGAGACCTCGTTGTAGCATCCGGTGGTGGTGCGGCAGAAGGCGTACAGTTTGGTGCCGCCCGCGAACTCGTAGATCACTGAGTGGTGATCGAAGACGTTCCCGTAGACCTCATCGAACATGGCCGACCGGCCGGCCAGGCCGTGGCACTTGACGGGCACCTGTTCGCGCATCGCCCAGAGCGACCGGTCGACGTTGTGAATGAGCGACTGCGGCACGTCGTCGCCGGAGAGCCAGTTGAAGTGGTACTGGTTGCTGCACTGGTACTGGACCTCGTTCAGGCCCGGGGCGCGTTTTACGAGGACGTACGGCGGGCGGAGGAAGTTCTCCTCGATGGCCACGACCTCGCCGATGGCCCCGTCATGAATGCGCTTGATCGCTTCCTGGTAGCCCGTGTGAAAACGGCTCTGGAGGCCCGAGACGACGCTCAGGTTCTTCTGCCTGGCCAGGTCGCAGGCGGCGATGGTCTCCTTGACGCCGAGCGGATCGATGGCGTGGGGCTTCTCGACAAAGACGTGCTTGCCGGCCTCGATGGCCGCCTTCATGTGCAGCGGATGAAACTTGGCCGCGCACGCAATGAGCACCACGTCCACGCTCTGGATGACCTTCTTGTACCCGTCGAACCCGGCAAAGCAGTGGTCGTCGTCGACGGCGACTTGGTCGGGCCTGGCCCCTTTCAGGCGTCCACGGCTGCCTTTGACGCGGTCCATAAAGAGGTCGCACATGGCCACCAGGCGGACGCCGGGGTCGACGCTCATGGCGTCCGCCGCGGCGCCGGTGCAGCGGCCGCCACAGCCGACCATCCCGATCCTGATTACATCGCTGCCGGCGGCGTGGGCGACCAGGTTGACCGCAAGGCCGCTCAACGCCGCCCCGGAAACCGCCATCGCCGACGTCTTAAGGAACTTCCGCCGCGAGGTCCGCCTAGCATCCGAGAACCCGCCTGACGTGGACATAATGAGCCCCTTTCTCCTTGCCGTGCTGTTGCGCGACCCGCCAATCCCTCTTACACATGCATCACGCGGCCATCGTCGTCGAAGCGAGGGTCATTCCCCGTAAACCTCGACGCGCTGAAGCAGCATCGGCGCAGGTTTGGCGGGCTTGGTTTCCAGTCTGAGATAGCGGGCGGGACGCCCAGGCGCCTCGGCGCCGGCCTGCGCTGTCGTCACGTACACTTCCCAGACCTGCTGCCACTTCGGCGCCGCCCAGACTTTCGTCCATTGCCGGCCGTCCTCGGACACCGAGAGCGTGAGTCCGTTCGTGCGCCGCTCGCCGGGGCGATTCTCGATGATGAGGCCGGTGACGTTGATGGTTTTGCCGAGATCGATCTGCACCCACGGATTCAGTTCGTCGCCGGTATGGAAGGCGAACCCGCGGCCGGACTTCTCGCCGCGAAAAAACTTCGAGTGGTCCGCCGCGTTGTCAGAAGCGCTCGGCGAACTCATCGTGAACGTCGCGTCCTCGCTGACGATGCGCCCGTAGACGGCTTCATCCTCAAGGCGCGAACGCAGCGATCCGACTTGCTGGCCGCGCGGCACGGGTTGGTCGAGCGTCAGTTCGATGACGGTGACCGGGCTGTCGCGCTGGGCCGCGGGAACGGTCACGTCCACGCCGCGCGCGGTTTGAGCGAAGGCAACCTCGGCCCCGCCGGGAAGTACGCGGGCCTTGGTGACCTTCTGCGGCAGCGCGGCGAGCAGAAGTTTGTCGCCCTGCCATTCGAAGACGTGCAGATAGACTGTGCTCGCGCGATGCGTGCTCCCGCCCCATTTGCCGTTGGTGAACGGTCCGCCGCGCGTGCCGTAGATGGAATCGCCGTATTTCTTCAGCCACGCGCCCATGCCTTTGGCGATGGCGACCTCTCCGGGGCGGAACTCGCCGAACTGGTCCGGGCCGAAGTTCAACAGCAGGTTCCCGCCGCCGGACGCCGTGCTGGCCAGCATGCGGATGCACTCATCGAGCGGGCGCGTCCTGCCGCTGCTGCGGTATGACCAACCGTCGCCCCGCCGCGTGGGCGAGAGGATCATACACGATTCCCAATCGCCCTTCAGGTTCATCGCGCCGATCTGCTGCTCGGGCGTGTCGAAGTCGCCGTCGGTCATCTTGCGGATTTCCGGCGTGGCGGGCCCGCGGTCCTGCGGCGATGCCGGCCCGCAGAATCGTCCCGCGCGGTTGTTCACCAGCAGCCCGGGCTGAAGCCGGTACATCATGGCGAAGAGTTGGTCGAACCGCCATTTGCCCCAGTCGCGGCCGCCGACATGGTCGAACCACATCACGTCGATCTTGCCGTAGTTGGTCAGCAGTTCCTCGACTTGCCCGCGATACCAAGCGTCGTATTTCGCGTTGTCGCCGACGAGGTAATCCGGGTTGAACCAGTCGCGCGTCGAGTAATAGAGGCCCGCCTTCATGCCGCGTTTGTGGCAGGCGTCCACGAACTGCTTCACTATGTCCCGGCCATAGGGCGTGGCCATAATGTCGTACTCGGTGAGTTTCGAGTCGAACTGCGCGAAGCCGTCATGGTGCTTCGAGATGAGCACCATGTACTTCATGCCGGCCTCCTGCGCGAGGCTGACCCAGGCGTCGGCGTCGTACTTCACCGGGTTGAATCGCTTGAAATAGTTGTCGTATTCCGGGTCGGGCTCGCTCGGCGTCATCACGCCGTTGATGTCCCATGGCCGGTTCGCATAGCGGCCCCAGCCGATCTCACGGTCGCCCACCGTGCAAGGCCCCCAGTGAATGAACATGCCGAACTTGGCATCGCGGAACCACTGCATCCGCGCGTCCCGCTGCTCGGGCGTTTCGCTAATCTGGGGAACCTGACTGAGATCGGCGATTTTGTCTTTGCCGGTCTGGGCCTGGGCAAGGCTCGCGGCAAGAACGATCGCGGCGACTACCCACACCGTCATCATTGTTTTCGCTGCTGTCATAATGCCTCTCTATCGGTTACTGTTGAGCGACCCCCCCGACGGTCCAAGATGCCTTCCCATCGGCCGAAGTATACACCGCCCGGCGTCACGTTGCCAGGGGCTCATAGCGGCGCCTCCCCCTGAAAAACCTTACGCCACCCTTGCGCCACGGCGCGGACTTCGGCGTACTACGGCGTACTCAAGCAGCGGGGTTGGCGTCGGAACCGAAGGACGAGGAAAACCCCCTGAAA
>JAPLMO010000330.1 GCA_026386995.1 Planctomycetota bacterium
GCGGACATCGTACGGCGGCTCCAAACTCGCATCGGTCATAATTGGTCTCCGAACACCAGGGCACACACCGCGGCATCGAGTTCTTTCCAGTACGACCGCATCTCGGCCAGGCGACGGCGACCCTCGGCCGTCAGGCGATAGTAGCGGCGCGGCGGACCCTCGGGCGACGCCGCCACGCGCACCGCCAGAAGGCCCTCGTTCGCCAGCCGCGCCAGGACCGGGTAAACCGTGCTCTCCGTGATGGCCAGCGGCTCCGCCTCGGCCAGGCGCCGCAGGATTTCGTAGCCGTACGCCTCGCCGTCCTTGAGGGCGGCCATGACGCACAGTTCCACGAGCCCCTTTCGCACCTGGCTGACCCAGCCCGCCATCGCCCAGCCTCCACAGGTACTACCGATTGTGCTATAGCGTAATGCGTAGTAGCCCGGCGGTCAAGAAGATTCTTTTGAAATCTGTAATCGGTAGTTCGCCGTTCGAGCCCGCGGCGGGAGCCGCGGGCTCGAACGACGACGCGAAGCCGAACACTACGCCGGACGTTTTTCAATCCAAAATCAAAATTCTAAAATCACAAATGTCTTTCTACCTCAGCGTCTGCCGCGCCACGTCCACGTCGTCCACGCCAAACACCAGGACGGCCTTCCCCCCCGTCCCGCCGGCGCTGTAAATGTAGTTGATGTTGACGCCCGCCTCCCCGAGGCGCACGGCCACGTCTTCGAGCGCGCCGGGCTTGTCTGGCACCTCCACCATCACCACTTCCTGGGTGACGAACGGCAGGCCCGCCTCGCGCAGCGCCCGCTTGGCGGTCGTCGGGTTACTGACGCACAGGCGGACGGCCGAGATGTCGGCGGCATCCGAAATCGAGATAGCGCGGATATTCACATCGGCCTGGGCCAGCACGCGGCACATCCGCCCCAACTGGCCCGGCACGTTTTCCAGGGCGACGCTGAGTTGAGCGATTTTCTCCATCGCGGCCTCCTCTCAAGTTTGGGTTCTTGCCGCTGATTGTACCACGCCGTGGCCGGGGTCACTTCGTATAAAGCCGCTCCTTCGTCGTTGGCGCGCGCGGCGGATACGGCCTATCGCCCGCCAGGCCGTACGTCTCGATCGTGCGACGGATGCTCTGGTACTGAACCTGCCACGCCTGCGGGCTGTATCCGCCGCCCGTCACCATCACGACCGAGACCTTCCTCGCGGCGCAGGAGTCGATGACGTACGCGTCGCGCCGCACGATGCCCTGCGGCGTCAGCACCAGCCCCGCCAGCGGGTCGCCCGCCAGCACGTCGCATCCGGCCTGAAGAAACACGATGTCCGGCCGCACGCGGTCCAGCAGCGTCGGCAGATGCCGGGCCAGCAGCGCCAGGTACGCCTCGTCGCCAGTGCCGGCGTCGAGTTCCACGTCCAGGTCGCACTTCTCCTTCGGGACCGGAAAGATACCGGCCTGGTGCATGTCGAAGATGAAAATCGACCGGTCGCCCGCCAGGCACACGGCCGTCCCGTTACCCTGGTGCACATCGAGGTCGACAACAAGGACCCGTCGCACAAGCCGCTCGGCCTGGAGCGTGCGGATCGCGATCGGCATGTCGGCGTAAACGCAGAAGCCCTCGCCCTTGTCGGGCTTGGCGTGGTGATACCCGCCGCCGATGTTGATCGCGATGCCGTACCGCAGGGCCAGCCGCGCGGCCAAGATCGTGCCGCCCGTCGCGCAGCGGAACGGCTGGAGCACGGTCGCATCGAGCAGGGGCGCCGGCATCGCGCCGACGACCGGCGCCTCCAGGTACCGCGCCACGGCCGCCGGGTCGCGCAGGCTCGCAAGATACTGCGGCGTGTGGACGCGCAGGAGGTCGGTGCGGCTGACGGACTCCGGCACGAACACGTCCTCCGGCCGGAGGAACCCGTCGGTACTGAGCGCCAGGTAGATCTTCGCGTACTTGCGGATGTCGAAACTGTGCAGTTTCTCTGCCCCGCCGAGGTCGATCTGGTACTTCTGAGAGTACACGACGGCGACGCGGCTGTTCATCGCCCGACCCTCGCGAGGCTCCTTTGTCGCACGAAATGATGCGGGTGGAATGCAGCAGAGCGAGACGTAAGCCGCCGCCGAGGCAATAAGCACAACCGCGACCGCCTGCCGCCACCGGCGTCGCCGCCTGGGAACACCGTTTTTCTGGTTGGGCTCAGGCATCACGGCACCAGTGTGGCAACCGCCGCGAGCCGCCGCAAGGAGTTTTTATAGGTCCGACGTTTCGGCGGCCCAATCCACGCACGGCCGCTAGGATGAGCCGGAGATCGGGATGGCGAGTTCTCATGGTCAAAAGAATACCGCTTGCACGCCGCCGCCGCCAACGTGTACTCTACCACAAGCATAAGGATGAACCCATGGACCGCAGAACGTTTCTCCAGGCGGGCGCCGCCGGTGCCGCTGTCTCCCTCGCGGGGTCGTTCGCCCGTGCGGCCGAAAAGGCCCCCGCCTCCGACCCGGCCGCCACAGGCAAGGAGCGGCCTGTCAAGCCCAACATCCTCTGGATCTTCGGCGACCAGCACCGGGCACAGGCCCTCTCATGCGCGGGCGACCCGAACCTCTCAACGCCCAACCTCGACCGCCTCGCCGCCGACGGCGTACACTTCACCGACGCCATTTCCGGATTCCCCCTGTGTTGCCCGTTCCGCGGGTCGCTCCTGACGAGCCGCTACCCGCACCTGTGTGTGCCGGGGCACGAGTATCCCCTGCCGCCGGGCACGCCCACAATCGTCCAGCCCTTGAAGGAGGCGGGCTACCATACGGGCTACTTCGGCAAGTGGCACCTGGACGGCTGGCACGAGCGCGACGGCCGCGCGGCCATGCACATCGTGCCGCCCGAGCGGCGATGCGGCTTCGACGTGTGGGTCGGCTACGAAAACAATAACAGCCAGTACGACTCCTGGGTCCACGGCGGCGAGGGCGACAAGGCCTTCCACTACCGCCTGCCCGGCTACGAGACCGACTGTTTGACGGACCTCCTCATCAACTACGTAAAGGACCGCGGCAAGGACGCCGCCGAGGGTCGCGGCCGGCCGTTCTTTGCCGTCCTCTCGGTTCAGCCGCCGCACAACCCCTACGTCGCGCCGCCCGAGTACATGGCGCGGCACAACGCGGCCCAGATGCAGATGCGGCCGAACGTGCCACCTGTGGCGAGCATCCAGGAGCGGGCACGCCGCGACTACGCCGGAGCGTGCGGCATGATCGAGAACCTCGACGCAAACGTCGGCCGCATACGCAAGGCCCTCGCCGACACCGGCCTCGTGCAGAACACATACATCCTTTTCTTCTCGGACCACGGCGACATGCACGGCTCGCACGGCCAGTTCCATAAGACCTCGCCGTGGGAAGAAGCGATCCGCATCCCCTTCATCATCGCTGGGCCGGCCGTTTCCGACAACAAGCGCGGCCGCGACCGCTCGCCCGTCAACACGGTGGACATCGCCCCAACCACGCTGGGCCTCTGCGGCCTGCCGAAACCCGCCTGGATGCAGGGGACCGATTACTCGAACCATTTCTTCCAGGGGCCGCCGCGCGGGGACGACCCCGACTCGGCGTTCATCCAGTCGGTCATTCCAACGGGGCACGCCGACAGCATCGACCGGCCCTGGCGCGGCATCGTGGCCCGAGACGGATGGAAGTACGTGTGCTTGGAGGGTCAGCCGTGGATGCTCTTTAACCTGGCGGAGGACCCGTACGAACTGGCGAACCACGCCTTCAACTCGAAGTTCAAGGGTCACCGCAAGCGACTCCATGACCGCCTGGCCCGCTGGATCGAGAAGACGGGCGATAAGTTCGAGTTGCCGAAACTTTCGTAGCCAGCCCCTTCTCAGGCCGTAGCGCGGGGGTTTATCCCCCGCGGTTTCCTTGCGCGGGGCACAAGGCCCCGCGCTACCGCTATTTGCGCGGCGGGTCTCCGTACCCGCCGCGCGTAAATACGCGGGGGGCGAACACGAAAGGGCCGACCTATGGCCGTGCGGCCCCCGGTGTATTCACCGGGGGCTAAATATGGTACGGCTCGCGATCGCCGGCGCAATTGTTTTGAACGCGCCGCATGTGCCCGCTAGAATCCCCCGCGAGTTCGCGCGGCGGGCAGGACTGCCCGCCGCGCGAAACACACGAGAGGTCAAACGATGAAAATCCTGATCGTCGGCGGCGGAGGGCGGGAACACGCCCTCGCGTGGAAAATCGCCCAGTCCAAACTCTGCACGAAACTCTATGCGGCCCCGGGCAACCCCGGCATCGCCCAGGTGGCCGAGTGCCTGCCCATCGGGGCCGAGGACATCGACAAACTCCTCGCGTTCGCCCGCGAGCAGAGGATCGACCTGACGGTGGTCGGCCCCGAGCGTCCGCTCATCGCCGGCATCGTCGACCGATTCCAGAAGGCGGGCCTGCGCATCTTCGGGCCCTCCAGGGAAGCCGCGCAGGTCGAGGGCTCGAAGGCGTGGGCCAAGAACGTCATGATGCACTGCGCCGTGCCGACGGCCGAGTTTCACGCCTTCACGCGCATGGCCGAGGCCCTCCGCTACATCGACAGCCACGAGGAGCCGCTGGTCGTCAAGGCCTCGGGCGAGGCCGCCGGCAAGGGCGTCTTCGTCTGCAAGGACCAGGACGAGGCCCGCCGCGCGGTCGAAATCGTCATGAAGGACAAGGCCTTCGGCGCGTCCGGAGACACTGTGGTCATCGAAGAGAAACTCATGGGCGAAGAGGCGTCGCTCCTGGCCCTCGTCGACGACTCCAGCATCTACATGCTGGAATCGGCCCAGGACCACAAGGCCGCGCTCGACAACGACCAGGGCCCGAACACCGGCGGCATGGGCGCCTACAGCCCCGCCCCGGTCGTCACCGAGCGCCTCGAAACGCAGATCGACCGCGAAGTCCTCGTCCCGATGGTCCACGGCATGAAAACCGCGGGCGCAGCCTTCAAGGGCATCCTCTACGCGGGCATCATGGTCACGGCCGGCGGGCCGAAGGTGCTGGAGTTCAACGCCCGCTTCGGCGACCCCGAGGCGCAGCCCCTGCTCAT
>JAPLMO010000433.1 GCA_026386995.1 Planctomycetota bacterium
CCTCGCCGGCCTCAAACAGGTCCGGCGCATCCTCGGTCCCGGCGCGCCGGGACTCCGGCGGGGGCTTCAGTTCGAGGTGCTCGTACGCCGGGGCCGTGACCACGCGGCCCTGGCGCGTGCGGCCGACGTAGCCGATCTTGAGGAGGTACGGCTCGACCATGTCCACGAGCGTGTCCACTTCTTCGTTCAGCGTGGCGGCGATGGCCTCGATGCCGGCGGGGCCGCCCTTGTACACATCGATAATCGTCATGAGGAACTTGCGGTCGAGTTGGTCGAGGCCCTTGTGGTCCACGCCCTCCATCTTCAGCGCCCCCTGGGCGCTCTTTTGCGTCAGGCGGCCGTCGCCCTTGACCTGGGCGTAATCGCGCACGCGGCGCATCAGGCGGATGCAGACGCGCGGCGTGCCGCGGCTGCGGCGGGCGACTTCCTGAAGGGCCGCAGGCTCGGCCTACACCGCCAGCAACTTCGCCGCACGCTTCGCCACCAGCAGAAGGTCGGCCTCCGGGTAAAACTCGAAGTGGTGGAACAGGCCGAACCGCTCGCGCAAGGGGGCCGACAGAAACCCCGCCCGCGTCGTTGCACCGATCATCGTGAAGGGTTGCAGCGGCACGTTGATCATCCGCGCGAACGAGCCGCGGTCGACCGTGATGTCGATCCTGAACTCCTCCATCGCCGGGTAGAGGAACTCCTCGACCACCGGGCCGAGGCGGTGAATCTCGTCGATAAAGAGGATGTCGCCCTTCTGGAGGTTCGTGAGGATGCCCACGAGGTCGGCCGGGCGCGTCAAGGCCGGGCCGCTTGTGGTCTTGATGCCCGCGCCCATCTCGTCCGCGACGACGTGTGCCATCGTGGTCTTCCCGAGGCCGGGCGGCCCGTGAAAGAGGATGTGCTCGAGCGGCTCGCCGCGCTTCTTGGCCGCCTGGACGGCGATGGCCAGTTTGTCCTTCAGGTCCCGCTGGCCGATGACCTCGCCGAGGGTGCGCGGCCGGAGGCTGAGGCTGAAGGCCTCTTCCTGCGGGCCCTGGCTGTCGGTGCTTACGATGCGTTCACGTGGCATAGGCGCCTTTGTACAGTGTAGGCCGGGGCAACGCTCCGGCGATGATCGCGGCCGTGTTTAGCCGTCGCCGGCCACGTTTAGCCGTCGCCGCACACGGCGACGAATGATTCGCGGCCGTATGCGGCCGCGGCTAAACGTGCACGGCAATACTCGCGGCCGTACCGGCCGCGGCTAAACGTGCACGGCAATACTCGCGGCCGTACCGGCCGCGGCTAAACGTTTATTACGCGCTCGGCGCCGCGGGCCCCTGGTGGAACGCCTCGCGCACCAGGGCCTCGACGGCGGCCTTCTCGCCCAGGCGCTCGGTGGCCGCATCGACGCGGGCCGACGCTTCGGGGCGCGCCAGGCCCAGCGACATCAGCACCACGATGGCCTCGCGTTTCGATTCCGGCTCTTCCGAAAGCGGTCGCCAGCCGGCCGCGACGGCGGCGAAGTCGCCCAGTTTGCCGCACAGTTCCGCGATGATCTTCTCAGCCGTCCGCCGGCCGATGCCGGGCAGTTCCGACAGCGCCCGCGCGTCCCGCGACTCGATCGCCTGGGCCACCCGGCCCGCCGGCAGCACCAGACTGCGCAGGCCCTTGGCGATGCCGATGCCCTGGACGCTGATGTATTTCATGAAGAACTGCTTCTCCGTCTCCGTCATGAAGCCCACCAGCCGCGGCGCCATCTGGCCGTAGGCCGGGTTGCCGTCGAAGTACTCCAGCGTGTGCAGGGTGACCGTGCGGCCCACGAGCGGCCTGAGGTCGTCGGCCGTCACGGGGGCAACCATCACCTCGTATGCGAGCGGCCCCGCGGCCACGACGGCCCGGTTCTCGCTCACCAGTTCAAGTTGGCCCGTCAATCGTGCTATCATCGTTTGCACATGCCTTGCGCGGCGGGTACGGAGACCCGCCGCGCAACCATCAAAGGATTCTTGCGCGGCGGGTCTCCCGACCCGCCGCGCCAATACCCAGGTTGCCGCGCGCCGCCCTTACCGCTCGGTGCGCGTGGCAGAGGGCCACGGCCAGGGCGTCGGCGACGTCCGGCGGCTGCGGCGTCGCCTTCAGATGAAAGAAACTCTGGATCGCCCGTTGCACCTGCTCCTTGGAGGCGTGGCCGGCCCCCACGAGCGACTTCTTGATGTGCGTGGCGGAGTAACTCGTGAGCGGCACGCCGGCCTCCGCCGCCGCCAGCAGGGCGATGCCCCGCGC
>JAPLMO010000041.1 GCA_026386995.1 Planctomycetota bacterium
CGTAGATCGAGTCAAAGGCATCCTGCGCCTTCTGTTGCGATTCGCTGTCGGCGGCTGAGATGGGGAGACTGAACATCCCCAGGCTCAAAAAGATAAGAACCGCGATGCGCAACATGCCCTGTCTCCGCAAGACGAGTTCGAACGAACCCCGCACACAAATTGAACCTGATTGTAGAACCTCATTGAGGAGTGTCAACCGTTAACGCCGGGCGCAAAGACGCTTGCTCTGTTTGAGGGTCCGCGTCGAATGCGGGTTTGCGGTGAGCGGAGAACAGGGACGGCCGCTATCGGTCGCTGCCGCTTCCCTTCGCGCCGGAATCCGTCATCTGGTTGTTGCAGATAACACCCGCTGATACCCGTCCCTCGCCCCGCAGACCCCGGGCGGAGTTCTCGGGACGCACACGGGCCAGACGATTAACGTCAACGGTGTCTGGTACATAAGTTACATAGGTTAGACGAGGTCTGGACCGAACACTGCCCGCGGCCATAGAGGTCAAAGGCTCCAACCTTTCCGGTACGGCGGGTTGATTAGCGCGTTGGCAGCGTCCGAGTTGGTGAACTTCAGGTTCGCCGCATCCCAGTTCAGTTTGTGCCCGCCCACGCGAACGCAGATGGTGCCCAGCAAAACGGCTTCGGTCAGAGGGCCGGCGAAGTCGAAGTTCGACCGCGTTGCCCCGTTTCCTTTGCAGGCCGCGAGCCACTCGCTGTGGTGGCCGACGGACCGTGGCAACGACTTGGGCGGTCGCTTGTACTCTTTCATGCGTTTCTCGGGGATCAACCGGGGACTGCTTCCGCCCCAACCCTCGATCAGCATCTTGCCCTTGTCGCCCACCAACAGGCTGCCGTCCTGGCGGTCCAACTCCCGGCCGTCTTCCAGTTCATCGGGACGCGACGGCAACAATCCGCCATCGTACCAGTGCAGATTGACCGGGGGCATGCCGTCGCGGGCGGGGAACTCGTAATGCACGCAGCAGGCCAAGGGCAGCGTCTCCGCGAACACCGCTGTCGAACTGGCGTAGACGCACGTCGGCGCCCCGAGTTTCAGGGCGGAGAAGACCGGGGCGATGTTGTGAATCCCCATATCGCCCAGGCCGCCGGAACCGAAATCCCACCAGCCCCGCCACCGGAAAGGAGCGTAGGCCGGATGGTACGGCCGCAAAGGCGCCGGACCGAGCCACAGGTCCCAGTCGAGCGTGGATGGCACGGGCGGCTGCTCCTTGGGCCGCTCGATTCCTTGCGCCCAGTATAGCGGCAACTTGCCGCTGTGCGTCGGCCGATCAGACCAGACGTGCGCCTCCCGTACCGGGCCGATCGCGCCGTCTTCGAGCCACTCGGTCATCAGCCGGTTGCCCTCGAAGGCCATACCCTGGTTTCCCATCTGGGTGGCGACCTTGTGTTCCCGCGCGGCCAATGCCAGGGCGCGGGCCTCGTATACCGTGCGGGTGAGCGGCTTC
This sequence comes from Planctomycetota bacterium, assembly GCA_026386995.1. Next base: position 1,455 of record JAPLMO010000041.1, read on the forward strand.
TCGCAGTAGACGTGTTTCCCCCGCTTGATGGCTGCCATTGAGACGATCGCGTGCGCATGGTCCGGCGTGCCGACGATGACCGCGTCGATCCCCTTCTCCTTGTCGAGCATTTCGCGGAAGTCTTTGTATTTTACGGCCCGCGGATACTTGTCGAACGTGCGCGCTGCGTAGCCCCAATCGACGTCGGCCAGCGCCACAATGTTCTGGCCTTTGACCTGGTCGAGATCCCAGCCGCCCTGGCCGCCGACGCCCACGCCTGCGATGTTCAGTTTCTCGCTGGGGGGCGTGTTACCTGGGCCGCCCAGGACGTGGCGGGGCACAATGGCAGCAGCCGCTGCGATGGCGCCTGCGGCAAGTAGCCGGCGGCGGGTGATTTGGCCGTTGGATTTCATCGCCGCATCTCCTGGAGGCGTAGGACGCGAGGCTCGCACGATCCCGAGTCTATGCCGGGCAGACCAGTGCGTCAAGGCATTTGACTTGATCACCGTTTTCGTGTCCTTCGCCTGGCGGTGTAACTTGTTTCTCCGGCGTCACTTTCGGAGGCTGCCTTGCCCGAAAACCAAGGTCGTTCGAACCTGTTGATCCCCGATCTCTGGAGCCGCCACGTCAAGTCCGCCATGCCCCACGTCATCTCCCTGGCGAGGCTCGCCTGTGTCCACACGTGGGCGTGGGCCGCCGGAAGCCTTGAGCCGCGCATCGGCCAGGAAAGAGATAAAGGCCAAGCGTCGGCGCTCTCATCACCTCGCTACGATTGGCCTTCGCGCCGGAATCCGTCATCTGGTTGTCGCAGATAACACCCGCTGACACCCGTCCCTCGCCCCGCAGACCGCGGACGGAGTTTGCGGGACGCACATGTCTCGCCAAGCGGGTTCCATGAAGCCTGCGGGGGCATTCCATCAGGAGCCGGCGCAAAACGCGTCGGCTCGGCAATGACGCCTCCAGAATGACTGATGTAGCGGACGGCGCCCCGCTGGTCTACGGAAGTCGTTTCCCCCTCCCCGACACCTCGACGATTTCGGCGGCGTGGAACGTAGTCGGAATGCCGTGGGAGCCGAATCCCAGGCACCCCTTGGCGGGAAGGGCCCAACCCGAGTGGGGAGTCAGGTTCTTGTAGTCGGTCTTCCAGGCGATGATCTGCTGGCCATCCACGAACGCCTTCAGCCCGGTGTTGCGGACCTGAATGAGGAATCTGTACCGCCGACCGTTGACCAGCGGGAACTTGACCCCGGTGGGATTAGCGTCTATATGCTTGCCGTCAATGTAGGCGAAGCCAGTCTGGCCTGACGGCCAGCCCGTCTCCAGGACGAAGTCCCGCCCGTCTTTGGTCAAAATGAGGCAGACCGTGCTGTTGCCGCTGTTGCGGGTTAAGTCAACGCGGTAGTCGTATTCTTCGGGGACTTGATAGGGCAGCATGACCCGGGAGCAGTAGCCGCTGTCGGAGGTAATCCCCCGCGCGTCCGCCTTCCAGGCGCCGCTGACCACGTGCTTGGACGGAATAACCATCGCCAGCAGGTTCAGGCTGACCTTGGGGGGGGCCTTGGGGGGGGCCTCGCGGGCCTTCTTCACCGCCAACTCGGCCCGTGTGCGGTCGAGGTCCTGCGCCGTGTGCAGTTCCATAAACCGCTCGCCGTACTGAACGGCCCGAGCGTACATCGCCGCCTTGCCAGCGGGGCCCGCCGTGGCGGCCAACTGCATGTACCAGTCCGTAAGTGCCAGGCACGCCATCTCCGGGGCATCGGCCACGGCCTTGGCGGCGGCGGGCACGAACTTGCGCAGTGTCGCATCGCTCGACTCATCGACGTACTTTGCGGCGTCG
>JAPLMO010000098.1 GCA_026386995.1 Planctomycetota bacterium
GCGGCAGCGGCTCCGACACGATCTCCTTCGACGTGGAGAGCCATGCGTCGGCGCCTGCGGCGGCGGTGGCGCAGGATTACTACTACAACGAGTCGTGGCAGGTGCTGGAGGAGCGGACGGACGGCGACGCCTCGGCCCAGTACCTGTGGGACCCGCGGTACGTCGATGCCCCGGCCCTCAGGTGGCGCGACGCGGACGCGAATCCCGGAAACGGCCTTGAAGAAACGCTCTACTATTGTCAAGATGCCAACTGGAACGTGACGGCGGTGGTGAGCGCCGCCGGAAGTGTGGTGGAGCGGTACATGTACGACCCCTACGGCAAGGCGACGGTGCTGGAGGCCGACTGGTCGGCCGACGCGGACGGCGCATCCGATGTGGCCAACGCGCGGCTGTTCCAGGGCGAGGAGTTCAACGCCGAGACGGGTCTTTACTCGTCGCGCGTGCGGCCGGCGTATCATCCGACGCTGGGCGTCTGGCTGAGCCGCGACCCTGCGGGCGACGTGGACGGGTCGAACCTGTATCAGTATTGCCGGAGCAATCCCGCAGCCGGCACGGACCCGATGGGCCTGTGCAAAGGCACGGCGCCGGGTAGCGGTTCGGGCGGCACGATGAAACTCCCCGGCTGGAAGGACATGACGCTGACGATAGGCTCGAACTCGCAGGGCGGCGGCACGCCGGCGAGCCCGACGCTTAACATCGATCCGAATATGCAGGGCGGGACTTCGTCGGGTCCGGTCGCGCCGGCCGACTGGGGAACGCCGACGGTCAGTTATGGCCCTCCGGGCGGCGGCAATTCATCTTCCGGGGCCGACGCGGGGGCGGCAGCGGCCCAACCCCAGCCCCAACCCGCGTCGCCAACGCTCGGGGAGGGGCTCAGCTATGCGGCAAGTCATCCCATGACGACTTACGGCCTGTATTTGAAGGCATTGGGAGGTTTGTTCACCGGGAACGTGGATAAGATTGCGCGTGCCGCCGACGACTTCACGTTTGCCGCCTCGACAGATTACACGACGTGCAACGAGTACGCCTTGGCGGGCAAGTCGGTTGTGCAGGGAGTCCTGAACACGGCGAACGGTGTTACCGATCAGGCGATCGGACTTCTCAATCTGTCGATCACAATAAGCCCAGGAGGCCAGGCGGCGCGGTTGCTTGGGTTTGATCTGAGCATCCCCCAACCCGACTGGAGCTTGAATCTTGTCACCACGGAGTACGGGGGGCACGAACTGGGCAAGTTTGTCGGCGGCACGTCGGCCATATCGGCCGGGATGCTTATTGGGGGCGAAGCCATTGCGGCCGCAAGGTTGGCGCGGTTGGCCCCAGTTGAAACAGGCCAGAGCATCATCTTTCGCACGGCGCAGGCACAGGCGGATGGAGGAGTCAATGGACTGCAACAATTCATGTCCGCGAATCAACTCAAGGCGTTCAACGCGAACCCTGCATCTGGCAGCCGGTTCTTGGGAACGGCCGCACACAAGGCAACTGCGCAGGCCCTTGAGGCCCAGTACCCAGGAAGGTTCAGCTACAACAGGGTCGGCCCTGACTTCCTCGACACGATGACGGGCGAGATGATCGAATTGACCACGCCGGGTCAGGTTGGCGCACATATTGCCAAGGGCGGGGCCTATACAGGTGCTACGTATTCCACATACTTGCTCCCCAGGGTTCCGTGAGGTGTCCAAATGAAAATCAAAGTAAAGGTCGTCGGCCGGATCGAGGTTCCGAAGGACCGTTGCGTCGTCCTCGACCACGTACGGTTGACGGGCGAGGATTTTTTTCCCGACCGCGAACTCATGCAGTTCTGTGTGATCGGCAGTCGGCTTGAGCGGTGCCGCTTTGATGGGTTTTGCATGCTCAAGACGTATGCATCATTTGGTGCCGGAACGGAGCAGTCTGAGTACATCGATTGCACGTTCGATGGCGCCAAGATGTATATCAGCCCTGGGGGTCGCGAGCGATTCGTGAGGTGCTCATTCAGGAACGTTGACATTCGCGAGTGGCTCTGCACCACAACCGAGTTGATCGACTGCACGTTTAGCGGAAGGCTGCGCAAAGCCATATTCCACGGGACTGTACCAGAAAAGGACCGCGCCCTACTCGGGCGGAAGCGTAACGAGTTTCATGGCAACGATTTTTCTGGCATGGACTTGATTAACGTGGATTTTCGGAAGGGGATTGATCTGACTCAGCAACGGTTGCCATCGGGTCCCCAGTATCTATACCTGCCCGATGCCGCCGCCTCATTGGCCCGGGCTCGTTCCGAACTGGTTAACTGGGAAGGTAGCCCAGAGGCTTGCCGGGTGGCCCTACAGATGGTCGATAATTGGTTGGAGGACGAGGTGTTAAAGGATGGCCAGCAGCAGTTGTTCTTGAGGCCCGAGAATTATTACGGGTATTCGGCGCTACCGCGTGAGGCGATTGACAAAGTGTTCTCTTTGCTTCGCCCCAGTTAGGGGGGAATTCGAATTCGGGGGACGATACTGAGTTTGCCTTGACGACCGTCGGCATGAGTACCGTTGTTGCGGTCGAGGCTTATGGCTATGCTTATGACATTACCTTCAACCGTCTCCAGCGCGACAACCTTATGAGCGCGGCCCTCAGCAAACTTTGGTAAGCGTCCGGTGAACCCCATCTTGTGATCCCACCCATACCGGCGTCGTCCAGGGCACGAAGTACTACCTGAGCGTCAGCCGCCCGACGGCCGACAGCATCGAACTGGCGATCTATTCCAACGCCGCACGGACGACGCTCCTGGATACCCTCTCGGTCACCGTTAACTCCGGCCGCACGTGGCGGTACCTGTTCGGGGCCGACTCGTACAACAGCGGCAGCGGCTCCGACACGATCTCCTTCGACGTGGAGAGCCATGCGTCGGCGCCTGCGGCGGCGGCGGTGGCGCAAGATTACTACTACAACGAGTCGTGGCAGTGCCTTGAGGAGCGGGCCGGCGGCACGTCAGCCGTCCAGAACCTGTGGGACATCCGGTACATCGATGCCCCGGCCCTCAGGTGGCGCGACGCGGACAAAGACGCCAACCCCACCCGGCGAAAGCCCATTGACAACAGCCCTACTTCCACTAAAGTAGTAAAGGCGTATCCAGAGCGGGCGGACAGGGCGACATCTTGCCCGTGTCCGCTGCATGGGATTGGGCGAGTTGTCCCGATCTTGTGAAATCAAGTACAGGATTGGGTACAGGTTGAATTGTGGCCCGATACGTGGCAAGCGTGTTGTCGCGTAAGTCCTTGCGGTGTAAGTGTTTGCGCCCGTAGCTCAGCAGGATAGAGCGGCGGTTTCCTAAATCTTTTCCCCCATTGAGCGCAAGTTGTTGTGGCTGCTGTAATTACGTTTGCCGTAAGGACTTATCGTCACCCGGCGAATACCGCAGCAACCGCTAGAACCGCTGGAAACCGCCCGTCCGGTTGTCGCGACAACCGCTCCCACGGATGAGCGCTGTGTTGAGAACTCGTTGCGTTGGGCAAGGTGTGCGGATAACTGTGTCGGCCCTTTACACTCCAGGCCAACAACAAGCCGGTGGGCTGGTAATTAAACGGAGGTCCGGGAACAGTACAACCCGCCGTGCGGCGAAAAGTGACCTGTGGCGTCCGTAACTCGGTCAGTCCAGGCCATCCCCTTCGAGAACAGAAGTCCTTGACCACGAAAGCACCAGCGCCGTTCGGCGTTAGCCCGGCCGTTTTGGCCGCGCCTGTCTGAGGAATTCCGTCCATGCCGCCGCACAGAACGCTTTCGTATTCTTCTTATCACGTATTCTTCTTATCACTTGCAAAAATAGAATCGGGGCCGATAAAATGCGGCCGTGCGACGATGGACGCCCCGGCGGCCTTGCAGCGGGAGAATGCGACCATGCCTGTAGATCCATCCAAGACGATGCTTCTGATTGCCGCCTGGCCCGACAGGCTGGTGGTGCCGGAACTGGTGGTCTGGGGCCTTAGCCACAGGCTCCACCGCGTTCAGTGGTACAGCCAGCGTTTCGTGGAGTGCGCGTACAACGCTGCGATCCAGAAACTAGCCCTGCCCAGCGACTGCGATCATTTCATCTTCGCCGACCGCGACATGCGCCCCGGCCCCCGGACCGAACTCTTTCTCCAGGCGGACGGCGAACTGGTGGCCTGCGAGTACCATGTGCGGAACGACGAGTCGTGGGACGACCTCCAGGCGATGCACTGCGGGCTGTGGCGGTGCAGTCGCCGGGTGCTGGAGACCATTCAGCCGCCGTGGTTCCAGCGCGTGCTGTCGGACGACGGGACGTGCGAGAAGTCGTGCGTCTGTAACTACTTCCGCAACAAGGCCTTACAGGCCGGATTCAAGGTCGTCCGGGCCGGCTGGTGCGGCCACACCTCTGAAAACCAGTAGCGGTCAGGCATCCCTTTTCGATCCCTCCGACAGCCTTCACGGCCCACGGGCTGCCCGCTCAAGGGCAATCAACCGGTTGCCAAGACGCTGCCGGCGATGGTTTACGCACCATTTCCGGCCTGGCCGGAGGCCTGTTGCCTCCCTGCTGTGACAACACGGTGTCACACCTGCAAAAAAACGCTTCTAGAGTGGTGACTTTTGGTTGACACCGACGCGGGGCGATATCAGAATCTGACCTTGCCGGATGACAACAAGGGCTTTGATTCTTTTGAAAGGGCGGGGCATGCGGCGCGCCAACCACCTCACTTCACAGTTCCAGTCTTGTAACATGCGGCAGCACTCCTGCAACATGGAGTTCCAATCCTGCAACATGAAGGCGGGCGGGCCGGAAATCCACCCGCCCGTTCTGGAAATTCTGGAGCCGCGGCTGCTACTGACGGTGTTGTATTGGGATCCGGACGGCAATCCGGCCAACAACAACGTTGATGGGACCTGCCTCGGCGGCGCGGGCAATTGGACGACCGACACGCAGTCCTTGTCGTGGTGGGACCCAAGCAATCCAAGCGTTAACGTCGCGTGGAACAACTCAAACGCCGACGAGGCGGTCTTCATAGGCACCTCGTGCGGCGACACGGCGGGGCCGGTTTCTCTGGCTGCCGGTGGCATCACCGCCGGGTCCATTACGTTCAAGACAGACGGCTACACAATCCAGAACAACACTTTGACCCTCTCCGGCGGCGATGTCACGCTGGACGGCGTCCACAACGTCTACGCCACGATCAGTTCCGTGATCGCCGGCAGCGCAGGGCTCTCCGTGAATGGCTGGGGCGGCTTGACGCTGAACGGCAGCAATACCTACACCGGCGGCACGACCATCAATGATAGCATACTAACGATCACGAGCAGCGAGGCCCTGCCTGGCAACGTGGCCGATGACGGGCATTTGTGTTTCGTCACGGATTCCAGCCTGTCGTACAGTGGCGACATTAGTGGCGACGGCACAGTATCGGTTGGCGGCGGTGGCACGGTGACCCTGTCAGGCTGCAACACGTATGCTGGAGTCACTTACATTCAGGGCACGCTCGTCCTCGATGGTGGTGAGTACACCCTTCCGACAACCACGCCCCTGTCCTTGTGGGGCGGCGTGGTCCAACTGAACGGTAACAGCCAGGAGGTGGCGGGCCTGACCGGAGGCGGCCAGATCATCAACGGGAGCACTACGCCTGCGACACTGACGGTGAATTACACCTGCACCGAAGATGTGATGACGTTTGATGGCATCTTGGGCGGCACGACCGAGGAAGAGAACAATTTCGGGCTGACCAAGATCGGCCAGGGCACGTTGGCGCTGGCCGGGGCCAACACCTACACCGGCGACACGGTCATTGCCGAAGGCACGCTCGGGCTCGCGGGTGCTGATGATCGCCTGCTAACCACCACGACGGTTATCCTCGGCGGCGAGATCAGTAACACCAGCGGTATTCTCGACCTGGGCGGCTGCAATCAGACGGTGGCGCGGCTGAGGATGGTCGGCACAGGCACGGAGAACAGGGTTATTAATGGAGGCGGCGGCACGCCAGTGCTGACCGTCAATGTTGCCTGTGAGACCGACGACTTCGAGTTTGACGGTATCCTGGGCGGTTCGGGCAGCGAGAACGGCTTCGGCCTGACCAAGGAGGGCGCCGGCGCTTTCTTCCTCAGCGGGGTGAACACGTATTCGGGTGCCACGAAGATTGCTGAGGGTGTTCTGAGGGTCGTATTGCCGCCTGACGAGCCTGACGAGAGGAGCCTTCCGGACAGCAGCAATCTGTTTCTTGCGGGCGGTGTTTTGGAAAACAACGGTCTGGCGAGTCTGACTCGGCAAATCGGAGATGGTGCAGGTCAGATCCGATGGCTCGGGGACGGCGGGTTCAGCGCCCATGACGGGAGATTCACCGTCACGGTGACCGGAGCCGGAGGGCAGCCGCTGTGCTGGGGCACCGGCAGTTTCATGCCGAGCAGTCTCATGTTCGGCTCCGAGTTGACGGCCAATGACGAAGTGGATTTCGCGGTTTCCATCGATCTTGACGGTAACTTGGGAATCATCAATGTTGTCGACAGTTACGGGTCGTTGAACGACTCTGTTGCGATGATCGGGGGGATATTCGGAGAAGGGAGCCTGAAGAAAGTTGGTGCAGGTAAACTCATCTTAACCGCTCAAAACTCTTATAGTGGCGACACAACCGTCGAAAGCGGCGTGCTTGCGATTGCGGGCGGAGACAACCGCCTTCCTGAAGGTACAACGCTCGCCCTTGGTGCTGAATCGAATACGGCGGTCTTTGCGCTGAACGGCTTCAGCCAGAAAGTGGCGGGCCTGACGGGTACTGTAACCAGTGCCGTTGTCAACGGCCTAGTTGGAAACTGTACGCCAACGCTTACGATTAATTATACCTGTACAGGCAGTGTTCTGGAGTTTCTGGGTGTTCTGGGTGACGGCGGTGAGGGGGGCGACAATTTTGGCCTTACCAAGACGGGCGAGGGGGTACAGGTCCTTTCGGCGCAGGGTACCTACACCGGAGACACAACCATTGAGGGAGGCATCCTGCGCTTCACGGAAGCATCCTATTTGCCGGATGACAGCCATCTTTGCCTGGATGGCGGCACCTTTGAAAGCAAGGGCGTGTTTAGCAGGGACTATGGCTCAGACGCCGGCCAGGTTTGTTGGCACAACGCGGGCCGGTTCAGCGCCTATGGCGAGGAAGTTGACGATAAGTTGACCGTTGCTGTCGACGGACTTGGCGAGGGGGCGCAGGACTTCTGTTTTGGCTCTCCATATGCCAATCGCGAGGTTGAGTTCACGAGCGGCATGGCGCTGGATGGGGGACAGTTGTTTGTGCAAGTTGAGGACAACCCCAACGTGCCCACCGACTTCGCAACGCTCTCCGGTGCGATCTCGAGTGGGGGGCATCAAAGCGATATTGTCAAAGCCGGCGACGGCAGACTTCGCATCTCGGGCGACAATGGCGGGTGGAACGGCGATACGTATATTTTAGGCGGCATACTCGAACTTGGCCATGACAACGCTATACCGATAGATAGGACCGTGACGCTTGCGGGCGGAAGTCTTGCGTTAGATGGCTGCCGTCAGGATGTGGCGCTGCTGGTGGCGGAAGGCTCCTCTGTCAACAACCGCGTTATCAACGGCGGTAACGAGAGAGGCACGCTCTGGATGAACCCAGGGGGCTACGATCAGTTTGATGGTGTATTGGGCGGGTCCACGGCTATTGAGAATAACTTCCGGCTCGTTATGGACGGCAACGGCACGTTTGCAACGGAAAAGAGGAACACGTTGACGGGCCCGGTGGTGGTAATCCGTGGTAAGGTCGAGGTCTTGGGCGGGGGTTCGTTACCGCGAGGCACCCCAATCCATAAGAACGGGGTAGGAGCAGAGGCCGAGGACGGCTCGGGTGCTGATATTATCCCCTGTGAAATTAACGATGAAACAGGGGAAGCGAAGTGGCTTCCGGAGACGGGGCCGGACGGTCCCGGAGATGCAAACCTCGGGGGCACCGCGGATGGCGCAGATCAGCCCCCGTCGCCCACCACCGAGGGTGGCGTCGATAATGGGAACTTCTGTGACGCGGACGAGGATGATGCCTGCTATGGCGTGAGCCGCGTGTGGTCGAACGCGGGCCAATATGATTCCGGCGACCGCGTGGGCAGCGGTTGGGCCATTGCGCAATGGCCGCAGGTCCTGGACGCCGGCGGCGGCCGGGTGGTGGTCTCCGGCGGCAGCAACGATCGTCGCTGGTTCGACTATGACTCGATCTTGGAGATCTATTTTCCGCTACTCTCGAATCTGGATTCGCTCACACGTTCGAGCGGCGAGTTTATCTTGACCGACACCCTCGGCAATGTCACCCGGTTCTTTGATTTCGCTGCGGGAGAGAAGGGGGGGCAGTTCGAGAGCTACACCGACGCCGGCGGCAACCGCACAGAGGTCACTGAGTACGATGGCGGGAACATCACACAAGTCGTCTGCTACAGGAAAGAGGCCACCGGGGACGTGGCATTTGACGTGTTCGACTATGAGTACATTACCGAGAGCGAAGATCCCAACGTCGGATGCTTGAGTGCCGTTGAGCACAGTCGGCCGGGCGTGGGGATTCTTCGCCAACTGATATACGAGTACTACGGGGAGGACGAGGATTTTGGCAGCGTCGGCGACCTCAAGACCGTTGTCACCAAGGACGGTTCGGACCAGACGCTTGAAACCAAGTATTACCGCTACTACAAGGAAGAAGAGGCGAACGGGTATGCTGGGGCGCTGAAGTATTCCTTCGAGGGGCCCGCTTTCGCCCGCTTGGCCCATGACTTCGCCGACCCCTTTGAGGCGACGGATACGCAAGTGGCGCCTTATGCGGACTGTTACCAGGAATACGATTCCATGCACCGCGTCACCAAGCGGGTCTTGGCCGGCACCGGCAACGACGGCACACAGGGCGGGCAGGCCACCTATACTTACGAATATGAGCTGAATCCCACCACGCCAGCACTAACCGTTAATGCGTGGCAGTCCAAGACCATAGAGACTCTCCAGGACGGCAACACTAAGACGCTGTACTACAATGCCAACGGGCAGGTGATGCTGGACGTCTTTGAGAACGTGCCTACCACCACGAAGTGGTGCACTTTCTACGAGTTCGACGCGCAAGGTCGCCAGGTCCTTGTTGCATACCCGTCGGCCGTCACGGGGTACAGTGAGGCTTATGCGGCCCTCGTTCATTCTCCCAGTGCCGGCAACTATGAGTTTCTTGACGACGACGCCGGCCTGATCGTGGTTACCGAGTACTACGGCGGGACCACCGCGGGGGAGAGTCCTCAGGGCGACCCGATTGTGGGAGGTGTCGATGGCTACTTCCACAGGACGAGTATCAAGCAAGGGGAATTGGGCACGCGCGCCCTGCAGACCCATGTCGACTATATCGGCCACGCCGCCGGCGGCGTTATGGTCTACCCGGTGTATTCAAGCACTGTCTATCGCGACGAGGTTCTACCCAGCCAAGATGCCAGCGCCAGTGGCGCCGAGAAGACCACCTACGCCTACTCGTGGGTCGATAACAGCGTTCAGAAGCAATCGATGACGGTCACCCTGCCGAGCGTTTCCGGTGCTCAGCATGGGTCCGGAACGTCGCACACGACGACCACGGCCTATGACCTGTTCGACCGGCCCACCTGGACGAAAGACGCCGATGGTTTCATTTCTCACATGGAGTACGATCCGGATACAGGTGCCGTCATCAAGACGATCACGGATGTTGATACGGACGAGACCGGTGACGAGCCGAATGGCTGGTCGTCTCCCAATGGCCACCCGCTTCACCTGGTCACGCAATACGAGGTGGATTCCGAAGGGCGGACCACAAAGGTTACGGACCCCAACAACGTTACCTATACCGTCTACGACGATATCGACTGTGAAACCCGCGTTTACGCGGGCTGGAACACGTCCACCAACATGCCCACAGGGCCTACAGTGGTCTACCGCGACGATCGTGCCCACGGCTACTTTGAAACGCTGACGATAACTGCGAGTCCGCACTTGACCGATGGTCTGCCCGATGGCCAGGAGACCTTTACGATCAGCGACATCCAGACCCTTTCGCGGTCCTACAAGAACGCCGGTGGCCAAAAGATCTGCGATGACCAGTACTACAGCTTCAGCGGAATCAGTTCGTACTCCGAGGAACCCGACCTCGGCAGTTCGGCCTCGAACTACCTTCGGACGGCTTACGGATACGACTCACGGGGCAACCTGGCCCGCATGCAGGATCCCGCGGGCACCATTCGCCGCACGGTGTACGACGTACAGGGCCGGGCCCTCAGCCAGTGGATTGGCACCGACGACACGCCTCCGTCCGGTACATGGTCGCCCACCAATACTGCCGAGACGAACCTGGTCCGGACGGCCGCGTATGTTTACGACAACGGCGGCGTGGGCGACGGCAATCTGACTCAGAGCACGGCCTATGCCAGCGATACCGACAGTTTCGTCACCAACTACAAGTACGATTGGCGAGATCGCCGAACGGGTAGCCGCGGCCCGGACAACGTGGCGACTTTCACTGGCTATGACAACCTCGGAGAAGCCATCCTCGTTGAAACCTACGCCGACGCGGACAGCGATTTCGTTATCGACACGGGCGAACTCCGCGCGCAAACTGTGTATGACTACGACAACCTAGGCCGCGTGTATAGCACTCAAGTGTACGAGGTAATTTCCGGTATCGCCACCAGTAACTACCTGGCATCCAACGTCTGGTACAATGCCCGTGGCTTGGTCATGAAGACTTCTGGCCCAGCCAACGTTTTCACGAAGACACAGTATGACGGGGCCTGCCGCGCGACCGCCTCTTATGTCAGTTACGATACCGACGAGGCCGACTACGATGAGGCCGGCGATGTCGAAGGCGACACTGTCGTTAATGCGTCCTTCACCGTGTACTCTGGCACCAGGGTCAGCCAGACCGAGACGGGTACGTCGTCCGAGAACGCCGTGGTTACGCAGAAGTTCTGGTACGATGACGAATGGGACGGCACCGGCGTCGATACGCATCGCCTCACCGGCGTTTCCACCCTCAAACCTTCGGATGCGTTGGACTACGTCGTAACGAAGTATGAGTACGATAGCGCAGGCCGGCAGAACGTTATCATCCAGCCCGACCCCGACGGCACAGGCCCCCTGTATCCGACCCGGGTCGAGACCGCCTACGATAACCTTGGCCGCCCGACTGCCACCCGTATGTACGCGGTGGACGGCACGGAGGAGGAACCCCTCCTCGCCCAGACCTCCAACACCTACAACAGCGCGGGCCAACTCAGTGCCTCCAGGGTCTATGAGGTCTCCGGCGGCGAGGCAGAAGACTTCCTCGAAACCACGTACGACTACGACGGCCTTGGCCTTCTGTGCAAGGTCGCCCAGCCCAACGGTGCCTTCACGAAGACCCTCTACAACGCCTACGGCCGCCTCCTGGGCACCTACCTAGGCACCGCTGAAGGCTGGGACACAGACCCGACGACCCTCGAAGACGACACCATCGTTTCCCAAGCACTGCCGTTCTACGACGCCGCCGGTCGCGTATGGCTGACCCGCTCCTTCGAGCGCGACGGCACCGGCACCGGCGAACTGACCGCCAGCGACGCCCGCGTCACCTACGCGGTCTCCTGGTTCGACGACCTGGGGCGCACCAAGTGGGCGGCCGACTACGGCACCAACGGCGGCGACGACGACATCACCAGCCAGACTTACGATTTCGACGGCAACGGCGCGGGCACTAACTACTCCACGGCCGTCATGGCCACCCGGACCACCGGCTCAGGCGGAAACGTCGATTCCTATATTCTCACGCAGTACCAGTACGATGGTTACGGCCGCAAGAACGTCGTCATCGACAATCGCGGCAAGACAACCAAGACCTTCTTCGATGCCTTAGGCCGCAAGACCCACGTCGTCGAAAACTTCACAGACTTCGCCATCGGTTCCGGCGGCAGCGAAAGCGGCATCGGCGGCGGGGCCAACAACGACCAGGACCGCGTCACCAAGTTCGTCTATAACGATGCTGGCCTCCTTACGCAGCAGATCGCCCTTGCCGCCAGTTCCGGCAATAATCAGGTCACGACCTACATCTACGCCATCGATCTTGACGGCAACCATGGCGCCTGCCCCGTCCCTGACAACGGCCGCCTCCGCGCCGTGGTCTACCCCGACTCCAGCGACACCGCCGCCCAGGCTGTCGCTCACCTGAACGCCGACGAGTCCGGCGACTTCTTCGAGACCGCATACAACGCTGCCGGCCTGACGTCCGCCTCCAGGGACCAGCGCGGCGTTGTCCACACTTACACCTATGACGACCTCGGCCGCCTCGCCAGGGATGCCGCCACGACCATCCCCTCCGGCGTCGATGACTTCGTCAAGTGCATCACGTACGCCTTCGACGACCTCGGCCGCACCAAGAAGATCACCTCCTGGGAGAATGCCGACGGCACCGGTGCGATCCGGAACGAACTGGCGTTCACGTTCGACGGCTGGGGCAATGTCACGAAGAGCCAGCAGTCACACAGCGGCGCAGTAGACACGAACACCCCTGAGGTCGATTACGCCTATGCCGACGGCGCCTCCAACAATGTGGCCAAGTACATCCGCCTCTCTTACGTCACGTATCCCGACGGCCGCGTGGTCTACTACAACTACCCGGATAGCGGCATAGGCGATGCCTTGAGCCGCCTCGGCAACATCGCCTCCACGGATAACGACCCGCAAAGCGCCGATAAGTACGCCGCCTACACCTACATCGGTGCCGCCGCGGTCGTGCAGGTCGACCATCCGGCCGTCACGGGCGGCCTGACCCTGAGTTACGGCTCTAACCGCACCTACGCCGGCTGGGACCGCTTCGGTCGCGTCGTGGAGCAGACCTGGAAGGTCAACGGCTCTTCGGTCGATTCCTACCAGTACGGCTACGACCGCAACTCCAACCGTCTGTACCGCAAGAATCTTCTGAGCGCGGGCTCGGCCCTGAGCGAACTCTACGCGCCAAACGATTCCTCGGAGAACCAGGGGTACGACGGCCTCGACCGCATGAAGGCATGGAGCCGCGGCGCCCTCGACGGGAGCAACGACAGCATCGCCACGCCCAGTTACTATCAGTCGTTCACGCTCGACACCCTGGGCAACTGGTCCACCCTGAACGACAACGGGGCCAGCCAGACCCGCACCACCGACGCCGCCAACGAGATCACCGCCGTCAGCGGCAGCGGTAGCGCCAACTGGGTCGACCCGACGTACGACGCCGCCGGCAACATGACGCTGGCCCCGCGCCCCGGCGACGAGGCTTCGGCCGACGAGGCCCTGTTGTCGGTCTACGACGCGTGGAACCGCCTCACCACGGTCTACAAGGACTCCAACTCCAACGGCGACCTTGACGTGGAGACCGACGCCCTCATCGCCACGTACGTCTACGACGGCCTCGGCCGCCGCATCCAGAAGAACGTCGAGGCCGTCGCGGCCGAGAACGGCACGGTCGAAGACTTCACCACCTATACCGAGACCGACCCCAACAGCCGCATCGGCGTCACCGACTCCATGCTCGACGTCAACGGCCTTACTTCCAACGAAGACGCATACGTCTACCGCGACCTGGCACCCGACCTCACCAGCGCGAGCGCCGGCACGGCGTCCGCCACCAGCACCTGGTCGGGATACCCCGCCTCCAACGCCTTCGACGGCTCCACCACCACTTACTGGTGCAGCGCCAGCGGCGTGACGGACGCCTCCCTCCAGTACGACCTCGGCGACGGCAACGAGAAGGCGGTCACCAGTTACAAGATCTATCCCTACCCCGCCAATCTCAATTCGGCCCCGAAGAACTGGACGCTCGAGGGCTCCGACGACGGCGTCAACTGGGCCTCGCCCGCGCTGGACACCCGCTCAAACGTCACATGGAGCACCTCCGAATGGAAGACGTTTGACGGCTTCAGCAACTCCACCGCCTACCGGTACTACCGGATCCACGTGACGGCGGTCAATGGCGCCACTTTCATCTGCCTGGCCGAACTCGACATCGGCCTGCGGCCGAACGTCAACGCCAGCACCACCTACGGTTCCGGCTGGGAGGCATCAAAGGCCGCCGACGGCGGCACGGGCACCTACTGGTGCAGCGTGTCAGGCGACACGACCAACAGTTGGTTCAAGTACGACCTTGGCGACGGAAACGCCCAGGCCCTGACCTCTTATCGAATCTATCCGTACACGCCCAACTACCAACTCAGCCCCAAGAACTGGACGTTCGAGGGATCCAACGACGGCGTCAACTGGGCCTCGCCCGCGTTGGACACCCGCACCAACGTCACCGACTGGTCTGCCGCCTGGAAGGACTTCTCGTTCTCCAACTCCACCGCCTACCGGTACTACCGACTTCACGTCACCGCCGTCAACGGCGGTTCCTATACCTGCTTCGCCGAACTCGACCTTGGCCTCGCGGCCACGGCCAGCGCCTCCAGCGTCTACGGCTCCGGATGGGAAGCCTCCCGCGCCTTCGACGATTCCGCCACGACCTACTGGTGCAGCGCCACGGCGCCCAGCACCAGCATTCCCATAACGCTGAAGTACGACTTCGGCGCGGGCAACGCCAAGACCGTCGGCGGCTACCGAATCGCCCCGTACACGGCCAACTACGCCCTGGACCCGAAGGACTGGACGCTGGAGGGCTCGGACACTGGCGGCAGTTCTGATTGGACCGTGCTGGACGACGTCGACGGCGCAACGTGGTCGAGCGCCGACAGCAAGGTTTTTGCCTTGGACGCCGAGGCCACCTACCGCATGTACCGCCTGAGCGTGACCGCCGTGGGCCAGGGTGGCGGGTATGTCTCCCTGGCCGAACTCGACCTCACCCCGGCCCCGGTCGGCCTCTCCTTCCGGTACGACTTCGAGGTCACCCTTCAATCCGCCGGCTCCGGCCGCGCGGCCGTGTGGGCGGCGTCCAACGAGGTGGAGGACCTCAACCACTGGGGAACCACGCACCAGGCCGTCTCCGTCACGCTCCGCGACGACACCAACGCCCTGGTCCTCACGAACCACGAGGGCTCGGGCAGCGGCTACAGCGACACCCATACCGGCGTCGTCCAGGGCACGAAGTACTACCTGAGCGTCAGCCGCCCGACGGCCGACAGCATCGAACTGGCGATCTACTCCAACGCCGCACGGACGACGCTCCTGGATACCCTCTCGGTCACCGTTAACTCCGGCCGCACGTGGCGGTACCTGTTCGGGGCCGACTCGTACAACAGCGGCAGCGGCTCCGACACGATCTCCTTCGACGTGGAGGCTGGAGGAGCGGACGGACGGCGACGCCTCGGCCCAGAACCGGTGGGCCCCGCGGTACGTCGATGCCCCGGCCCACAGGTGGCGCGACGCGGACGCGAATCCCGGAAACGGCCTTGAAGAAACGCTCTACTATTGTCAAGATGCCAACTGGAATGTGACGGCGGTGGTGAGCGCCGCCGGAAGTGTGGTGGAGCGGTACGTGTACGACCCCTACGGCAAGGCGACGGTGCTGGAGGCCGACTGGTCGGCCGACGCGGACGGCGCATCCGATGTGGCCAACGCGCGGCTGTTCCAGGGCGACGAGTTGAATGCCGAGACGGGCCTTTACTCGTCTCGCGTGCGGCCGGTTTACCATCCGACGCTGGGCGTCTGGGCGAGCCGCGACCCTGCGGGCGACGTGGACGGGTCGAACCTGTATCAGTATTGCCGGAGCAATCCCGCAGCCGGCACGGACCCGATGGGCCTGTGCTTCGGCACGGCACCGTATGTGGATCAGTATGAAAACCAAGGCGGGAACATCGGTCCGCGCGGCGACACGGGTGAGGTTGGCTCGAAGGGGCCCGACCCGAACGCTTGGACGGAAGAAGATTTCCAGGCGTGGCTGGAGTGGGAGGACGGGGGCGACTCAGTAGCGATCCATACAATTCCTGCCAGGGATTTCAATACGAATCTGCCTGTTACGTCGGGTCCGCGAAATGAGACCCGCATTGTATGGAACGTTGATCTTACGCCCGATCCAGACAAGGGCGAGTTTACGTTCAATGACAAACTCCACCGCTACAACTCTAATACGGGGGCGTTTGACATTTACGATGTTGAGAACAATGCCTGGCGCCCGGAAACGTTCTGGGAACGCTCGGACCGCCACTGGGACGCCGGCAAAGATGTGATGACAGAAACCGTCGTTCGCACGCTGTTCGAGCCCGTCGATTGGGGAATGACGTTTGGCGACATCTATGATGACCCGGCCAATCCGTGGAACTACGCCGGCTTGTTGCCCTTTGTGCCGGGCAGCATCAAGAAAGTGGCCAAGGCAGGTGATAAAGCTGCCGACGCCGTTCGTCGAGTGGCCAAGATAGCGAAGGCGGAGTCCCCGGTGTGGCAAGAAGCGAAGCCGTTCAGGGGTCAGACAAAAACAAATGGCCAGAGCGGAAAGGCTCGGCAGTACTATGAATGGGACCACACCCACGGCGACATCGAGGTGTTCGACTCAAGGGGGAAACATCTTGGTTCGAAGGACGCAAGGACTGGCAAGATGACAAAGCCGCCGGACTCTAGAAAGTCTATAAAACTATGACACCTGACACTAATAATACAGCGCCCATCCATTGTTGTGACGTGATGGCAGGGTATCTTGTCGGCGGGGATATTTCGATCCTCTACGTTCCTAAATTTCGCGAGTATGGTATAACTGTAGCATACGGCGGTGAATCATACATTAGGCTAAGCTATTGCCCTTGGTGCGGCAAGCAACTCCCAGGCAGTTTGCGGGATGAATGGTTTGATGAGATAGAGAGGCTTGGTCTTGAGCCGGAAGACACCCGCCTCCCGGCGAGATATGCCACTGACGAATGGTGGAGGTGTCGGCACGAACGATAGGAAATCTGGGCCCGCTGGCGCCGACGCTGACGCCAACCACACCCTTGAAGAAACGCTCTACTATTGTCAAGATGCCAACTGGAATGTGACGGCGGTGATGAGCGCCGCCGGAAGTGTGGTGGAGCGGTACGTGTACGACCCCTACGGCAAGGCGACGGTGCTGGAGGCCGACTGGTCGGCCGACCGCGACCGCACATACATCGACGGCTCGAACTTGTACCAGTTCTGCCTCAGTCGCCCGGCCTGTGGCACGGACCCGATGGGGCTGTGCTTCGGCACGGCGCCGTATGTGGACCAGTACGAGGCGCGAGGGCCGGAGGGTGATACCGGCGTCACGGGCGCCACAGGCCCGGAAGTTGATGGGTCGGTTCCCGGTGGGCTTGTCATGAGAGCGCCAACAGGCTTCGAAACGCCTATTGGGCCGGAAGACCCCTCACTTGTTCCCGCGTGGCTTCGGGAGTTGGATTCTTGGACCGCCATGTTCACTCCGGGACCGCTTCAGGCGACCAACTTGTTGCACCAGGTGGTGGCGACGGAGGGCGCGGCCCGCGAGTTTTCGAATTACCTTCAGGAGGCAAAAGAGGAGACAGGCGCGTCCTCGCTATGGACGGCGGCCCCTGGGGCGGCTTTCAATTTCGGCGTGGACACGGTGATCGGCGCCATTCCAGGCGTCTCCTTTTTGAAAGCGGCGTCGAATGACCAGAAACATTACGACGGCGCGTATGCCTCCGGCCCGAATTATACTGAGACGACAGATCTTGAAAGGGTGATGTTAATTGCGAAGGGCGCGGTGGAGATGGTGGCGGCCTGTCTTGGCGCCAAGTTCTTGGGACCGGAGGCGGC
>JAPLMO010000023.1 GCA_026386995.1 Planctomycetota bacterium
GCAGTTGAACCAGAGGCGGTTCCTCGCTTTGGCCAGTTCGAGGGTGTTGAAGTACATGGTGAACATCGGCCGCATGAGGTCGTAGTCGCCCGAGGCGAGCATGGGCCAGTAAGGCAGCCGCGTGTTCTGATACCAGTAGTCGCCGCCCCAGGAGCGCCAATCCGGATCGGATGTGACGTTGTCGCCATCGCGGTTTTCGACGGTGAAAATAGAGCCGTTGAACTTGATGGCGATCTTACCGCGACCCGCGCAGGCGCTCATCCACCGCTGCAGCGTGTAGCCGCGCGTGACGGTTTCCGCTTCGCCGCCGCCGCCGATGCGAATCCAGCTTCGGTTCCAGAAGTCGCGCCACCACTGCCGGTGGTCCGCGCGGCCTTTGGCAAGGTCGACGGCATCCGCGGCCTGGATGGTCTTGTCCAACTTATCGAGCCAGGCCTGAGGGGTCGGGGTCTGGTCGGTGAGCGGATAGATGGAAACACAGTGCGACTTCGCCGGCTTGCTCGACTTGAGCGTGCTTCCGTCGCACTTCGCAAAACCCTTGCCGCACATCGCCGCGCCGAAGGTGCGGTTGAGCAAAGGATCCTTCATGTTCGCCATTACCGACTCGAGCCCTTGAAGCTTCATGCCGATGGGCCACACCGAATACTCGTTGCGATGATACCAGACGACGCGGTCGCCGCCTTCCACCACGGTGTCGGGTGTGATGTAGCACTGGATATCCTTGGGGCGATTGCCCTCGTCCACTCCTTTCATGTGCCAGCAACTGTCCCATTCTTGACCTCCAAAGAGGCGTTTCTCGGTCCGCCACACTTCCGCCTTGGCAGTGACGTCAAAGGGCTTCGGGCCGTCGCATTCCACGCGAATGACCGGGCGGTTCGCATCGACCCACACCTTCGCCACCGTAGCCGCGCCGGGCGCGCCGCCGGTGATCTCTATCATGCCGTCGCGCAGCTTCAACTCCTGCCGGAAGGGCTGCCCTTTGGCAAACGGCGAGGGCGAGAGCGTAATCCGCACGCGTCCCACCTTGATAATCCGGCTGTTCTCGTCCCAGGCGTCGGTCTTGCTGATCAGCAACAGCAGGTCGCCGTTCTCTTCCACCCACGCGTTCATGCCGATGTCGCCGTTGCCGATCGGCATCGAGCCAGAGGAGTTCTTGCTCGGTGAATCCCAGACGACATTGCAGGCGTCCAACGGATCGGAGACTGCGTCTGCCGCCCGGACCATCGCGGGCAGCGCTAACAACATCGCGGTCATCCCGCACAACATAACGAATCGGTTGGTCATCGGTCGCTCTCCTTTGTTTCCCACACTTTCAGTGTCTGTTTTCCACCCTCGGAGATTTCAAACGGTCCAGGGAACGGATTCTTTTCATTTCTCTTCTTGCCGAAGTAATCGGTGTCGATGCGGAGCGGCGTGCCATCCGGATTCTCGAACGCCTGGTCGGGTATGACCGCTTTGCCTAACAGTTGTGTCGTCACTCCCTTGCGTGTGCGTTCGGTGCCCCAGGCTTTGTCTAACGTCACTTCGAGGTAGAAGCCGTCGGCCTTCTCCACCAGTTTGAGCACCGGATCGCCCTCCGGTTTGAGGAGCGGCTCAGTTTCATGTTTGGAGGGTTTGGCGCCTTTGAGAAACACATTGCCGCTCATCCATACGGGCAATTTAGCCGCATCATACTGGCTCAAATCACCGCGTTCGACCAGGTTGTTGTAATAGCGGTCATCGCCGGTCGGGTGGCCATGCATTTTCGCGAATTCAGTGGCGTGCGGCTTGTGCAACGGTGTCTGGTTGCCCTCCTGGTCGACCACTTCCATCCCCGCAGTCATCAGGTTGTGAACGAAGGCGATGCCTTGCGAATTACTAAGCATTGACGCTGGAGTAAGGAGAATATTGTTATCAACCAGGATTGGCCCGTGGTTGACCTCGAAAAACAGGTCCTGCGAATTGTCATGGAACAAGTTCCGGGTGATCCGCGTGCCCTGCGCCATCCAGTCCAGCCAGATCCCGCGACAGGTCCGGTAGATGTGATTTCCACTGATTGTGACATCGATGGCGGCATGGAATTTGATGCCGGCCATTTCGGCGCCGCCGAACAGGCCCCGCACATGGATGTCATGGATCGTGTTGCCGGTAACGGTGCTGAATACGGCGCCCAGGCTGCCGACGATACCCGACTGCTCGCAATGAGAGATGGTGTTGTTCCGTACAAGGTGATGCCCGATGTTTTCCCTGGACCAGCCGTTTTCCCGCGCGCGGTCGATCGCCTTGATATAGCCGTCGTTCGATTCCCCCTTGTTGTCCCACTCGTCACCATATTTTCCGAGGGTGACCCCGACGCAGGTGGAGTGACTGATCACATTGCTTTCAATAATCCACCCTTTGCTCCAGTGGGTGCCGACCAGGCCGATCTGTTCGGCCGTGGGCGGCGACCACGGCGTGGCCGCATGGCGCAGGGTGAAGCCACGCACGGTAATGTAGTTCATGTGGGGCTTATCTGGATAGAACACCGTCCGGCGCACGTTGATCTCCACCAGTTGTTCGTTGGGGTTGACCCCCTTGAACTGCGCCCAGATCGTCGTGCTTGCATCGTCCGCCTGTGCATACCAAAGCAATGGATCGACCGCTGGTTTCATCACATCCTGCAGATTGCCCGTCTCCCTAAGCCAGTCGCCGTTGAGATAAACGGCGCCGGTGTGGTTCGTCCGCCCGGAGGAATACCAGTTGCCGTGGATGATGTCGCTGTAGGGGTTAAACTTTCCGAAGAAACTGTTCGGGAGAGTTGCTTTCCAGGTGTCATCCTGGACCTTCACCCAGTTCTTTACGACTTCCGACCCTTTGATCTCGACCTTCTCGCCCGGTGCCGCCTGATAAACGATGCGCTTGGCGTCAGACTCGCCGCCGCGCGGCGGGCTGATGCGTTCACGATAGACGCCTTCATGAACGGCAATGACATCACCCGGCTGCGCGAGATCCGCCCCGCGTTGGATCGTGCGGAGCGGAGCCGCCTGCGTGCCGGGGTTGGCATCGTTGCCGTTGACGGCAACGTGAAACTCGGTGGCGTAAAGCGTTGCCAGCGGTGCCAACAACATGGCGACACACATAAGACGCTTCATGATTGCGTTCACTGGTGTTACCTCCCACAAGGTCTGTAAGTTTTGCGAGTGGTTATTTTTTACAGCCTGTGGTTTTCGGCAGATTGCCGTCACTGTTCAACATTTTACTTCATGACGCTGAAAGGGGGATTTCCTACCACTCATCAGTGCGGAACGGGGAAGCCGGCAGTCCCTCGTTGTTGTAAAGATTGCAGCCTTCAGGGTTCATTGAGAACGCATAACGGACCGCTACCGGCTTGGGCACATCGGGACTGGAGACGACAACCGTTGCACCATCTATTACGGCATTAGCCCAGACCCATTTCTTGTCCTCGCCCGCGATGGAGAGGCGATTGAGCTTGCCGCCCTTGTCTTCGGCCGTCGGGTTCCTGCCTTCCTTCTTACCAATCATCAGGCCGCTGCCGGCAGAATCGAAGAAGATGCGAATCTTCCCGTCCTCAACCTTCATCGACTTGAACAGCGGCCCGCTGACAACCATGTCCTTCTTGCCGTAGTCGTTGTGAAGAGCCCAACGCGCCAGCCGCTCGCCGACGTCGAACTTATTCTTAGGATGGATGTCGTTGGCCTCGCCGACGTCGATGATGACGGCCATGCCGGTATTGGGGATCTGCAAACTCTTGGACTGCGCCATGCGCACCCTTGCCCAGCCATTGCCGCCGGCGGGATCCTGGTTCGGCTGATCAAAGTTAGCCAGTTGCACGAAGTAGAAGGGGAAGTCCCCCTGGTTCCACACTTTGCGCCAGCCGCCAATCAGGGCCCGCATCTTGTGGTAATATTCTTCCCCTTCGCCGCCGTTCGATTCACCCTGATACCAGAGCGCGCCCTTTATGGCATACGGCACGAACGGATGGATCCTGCCGTTGTAGAGCGCCGTGGGAAAGTTGGGGTCGGTGAACGGACTGTTGGGAATCTGTGGCGTGCTGGGAATCTCGCCCCCCGGCGTGGCCAGCGCACTCCGGGCGTCGGCAACCCACCTTTCCACGGCGATCAGGCTCTTGCCAATGTCGTTGCGATACTCGTCCTCACGTTTCTTTATCTCCGTCACAACGTTCGCCAACGGCGGCTCCATCTCAAAAGCGAAAAGCGGAGTCCACGGTTCGATGCGCGTGCCACCCCAGTTGGCGTAGATCAGTCCAATGGGCAGGCCGGTTTCCTTTTGGATGCGGCGGGCGAAATAAAAGCCCACGGCCGTGAAGCCCGGCGCGCTGGCGGGAGTACAGACCTCCCAGCGGCCCGGGACTTCGTTGCCGGGCCGGCCAGCGGGGCGGCCTTCAGCCTTGATCTGCCGCAGGGTGGGGAAGTCGGCCGCGGCAATATCCTGCGGCGTGTTGCAACCGCCCAATGTAAACTCCATGTTCGATTGCCCCGAACAGACCCACACGTCGCCGACGACAATGTCGTTGATCGCGAGCTTGTTCTTGCCTGCCACGGTCATTGCGACAGGGTTTGTGGACGCCTTCATCGCATCAAGATTGACTATCCACCTGCCGTCCTTGTCGGCCGTTGCCGATTTATCCTGGCCCGCAAGGGCGACGGACACCTTCTCGCCGGGTTCAGCCATGCCGTACACCGATACCGGCATGTCCCTTTGCAGAACCATGTGATCGGCGAAAAGTCCATTCAGGGCCACATCAGCGTACGCTGACATTGTTGTTAATAACAGAACTGCAAGTGCCAATAGATTCTTCATAGCGCCTCCCTTTTCCCTTTATTTTTTCGTTCACTTCTCGGCCACGAGAATTACCTGCAATTCCTGGAAGGCCGTGTTTTCTCCGCCAACCTCGCCAGTCACGGGTGAAACCGCCCAGGCCAGCCAGCGATAACTGCTGTGCCTCCCAAATACTCCGTCCGCCATATTCTAAAAGCAGTTTGCGGCCCGGCTCCGGCTCCTGCACTAGCGCCATACGGCGGGCTGGTCCGTGGCCATGAGGATAAGGACCCGCGGCTCGGCAACCGCCATGCCTGCCATCGCCAAGGATAGACCCAGTGCTGCCAGGGCTGATGGGTTCACTCCACTTCTCCTCGGTCGGGACCGGAGCCCGCTTGACTGTCAATGAGGATAACGGTTATTCCCTCATTGTGTCTATCGAGATCCGAGTCTTTTCCAAGCTCTTGACAGAGTTCCAGCAGCCGCCGAGCAGCGGGGTCAAAAATGCTCCAGGACTCACCCGGGATGAACTCCGCAACCAAACCTTCCTTAACTCGACGACGCAGTGAACTCCGAATCGCGTCTCTAATCGCACCACCTACACCAGACGAGCCGTAGCCATGAATCAGCTTGAGCACGGCCACCTTATCCCGTCGTGCGTCAACAATGGCCTGCTTCAGGCGCTGCCGCGCCTCATCGACCGAGGGCCTGTCGCTCTTGATATTGAGGGTCCGAATCCTGCTACCCACGGAACACCTACCTTCAAACGTTCAATAACCGCCCTTTACAGCACTCCGGGCCTGTTGTGCTTTCAGCCGCTCGCATTCCGCCCGGAGCGATTCAGCCTCCTTTGTCTTCTGGTCCAATACCTTCTTGATGGTTTCGGCAAGCGTCGACGCTCTCATCACCCCGCTGCGATTGGTCTTCGTGCCGGAATCCGTCATCTGGTTGTCGCAGATAACACCCGCTTACACCCGCTCACCCTGCCGACCCCGGACGGAGTTTTCGGAACGCGCAACCGTATGGTTCTCAACTCTTACTTGCCGAATGAGGGCAATGTGCTCGTCGTGAGGACGATGTCGGCGCTGGCGATCACGGGCTTGCTGAGGAACTCCTTCTCGCGGTCGGAAGGCAGTTCGATCTCGACCGCCTTCTTCTCGCCCATGGCCACAATCGCCTCGCCCTGTGCCACGAGCAGGGGTTTCGGCCCGGTGCGGCCGCCGCCGGCGTCGCCGATCCCCGGCAGCCAGACGCTAACCCGGAGGCCGACCGCCACCGGCAATCGGTTGTTTACGTCAAGCGGAGCGAATAACTTGTCACCGCGGCGCTGCACCTTGACCGGGCGGAAACCGCGGTCGTTAGCGGGTGTCGCAAACACCTTGTCGGCGATCACGGCCTTGATCTGCGCGTTGATCTTCTTCATCGCGTCGGCCAGGGCCAGCCGCTCCACCTCGATCATCTGCTTGGCCGTGGCGGTGACGCGGATTTGGCCCCCCCCCGTCGGCGTCCGCGTGACGCCGCCACCATCGGCGTACCCATCGGCCGTGCCCGTTGCGACCACCGTTCCCTTGACGGCAAACTTGTAGGGTACGCGCACGGCCACGTCGGTCCACGTCCATTCTTCCATCCGCGACCGCTCGCCAAGCGGGGCCAGTTTCTTCTTCGGGACGAACTTCTCCTGGACCGCCATCTCAAGATACGAGCCCCCGAATCTGGCACCCGTGGACCCAACTGTCATGGTTGACTGGCTTGCGTCGGCATCCACCGTAAATGCGTCGAACACGCCGAGGTTCGCCATGATTGCGATTACCGCGGGCGTCACCTCCTTGGCGGCCACAGTGATCTTCTGCACCTCAACAGCCGGCGCTGTGCCGCAAACGAGCAGCACCGCCATGCCCACCAGCCCCGCCACCGCCCAAGTAGACCTCATCGGATGCGCCCCTATGCTTAAAGTTGCCGGTTTCCCTGCCGAATATTCCGCCCGCCTTATTCTACAAGCACTTACGCCTCTTGTCTGCCCCGCTCTGCACGCATCGGCCAGGAAGAGATAAAGGCCAGGCGTCGACGCTCTCATCACCTCGCTGCGATTGGCCTTCGCGCCGGAATCCGTCATCTGGTTGTCGCAGATAACACCCGCTGACACCCTGTAGGCCCCGCGGACTCCGGACGGAGTTTTCGGAAAGCACAGGACTGTCTGCAAAGGGCGTGTTCACCCGCCCAGCATCTGCGTCCACGTGGTGTTGAAGTTCCCCAGGCCCATGCGGCTGTGCGACCCCATCATGTTCTTCAGGTGCCCCGGGCTGTGCCACCACTGCATGATCGTGGCTGTGCCGCTGGAGGAACCGGCGGCGATGTTCTCTGCCCCGGCGCTGGTGCCGAAGTTCTTGGCGCGGTCCCAGGGGGTTTTCTTTCCAGCCACGGGCGATTCGTGCGCGAAGAATTTCTTTTCGGTCATGTCCTTGGAGTGATCGCGGCCGGCGTCGCACAGGCGAGTGTCGATGGCGCACGGCCCCAGGCCCGCCAGCAGCCGCACCTGGTTGAAGAACCGGATGCCCTTGGCCTCCTCATGCTGGATCTTCAATTCCAGGGGGACGTTGTCGAGGAGCACCTTGCGGGCCTTGTCGTCGGCCGCGATGACCAGGAGCGTGGCCACTTCTTCATCGGTCCGCACGGCATCCTCGAACTTCGGCGCCGCCATCGGAGCAGCAGTGCCCTCTTTAGCCGCCGGCGGAGCGCCCGCCTTGAACACCGCCGCCGGCTGGGCGTCGGCCAGGCGCTGGGCGAACCGGGCGAGGGCGGTCAGTTCGTCGCGCATTCTGCTGAGCGACTCGGCATCGGTGAGCACGGCTTCGGGCGTGACGAGCAACTTGCTCTTGAGTTCCTTCAGGGCCGGGTCGGCCTTCTCGACCACCATCTCTTTCGTCAGGTCGGCGCGGCTGACGGTGGATGTGATCGTCTGGCGCAGGGCCTCAATGTCCTGCGGCTTGACGTCCTTCAGTTGCGCCCGCACCTTCTGCTGCACCTCCTTGTAGAACGCCTGCCGGTACTTTGGCTGGAGGGGGGCCATCTCGGCCTGCACGGCCGCCAGGACACACGTGACAGCCGTGCCGCCGAGTTCGATGGCGCGGTCGACGACGGCCTTGCGCCCCTCGGCATCGCCCTTCTTCTTGCGGAACTGAACGGGCAGGTCGGCGATCTCGCGCTTCAGGTCGGCAGCGGTCTTCTTGTCGGCGGACGGCGAGGCCGGGTCGGTGGTCGGCGCGGTTGTTGGCGTCGGCGGCGGGGCGACTTTCGGCGGAATCCTGAGTTGCCCTGCGGCAGGCAACGCCACACCGGCGAGGATCGCCGCCGCCATGAGCCACCTCGTGCGTGTGCGCCGCGTTTCGGTTGCTGCGTGCGCCATGGATTTCTTCATAGGGCGACGTCCCCCGACCTTAGCGGACATCGCAATGGTTATACGAACCCCGGAGAAGAAGGGCGGAGGGAAAGACTGTTCCTCCTAAGTATTCCGTCCGCCTTATTCTACAAGCACTTACGTCTCTTGTCTGCCCCCTCGCTGTGCTAGATGCTGAACTTACGGTGGACATCCATCCCGCCGTACGCTACACTCGCATACTGCTTTCTCATGGCTGCTTCCTTTCCGTCCCTTGGTTCACGAATACCCAAGAGACACCACGGTTGGTGGCAGCCTTACGTGAGATTACGGAGATGCGCCATGGGCGTCGTCATACGGTGTCCGAAGTGCCGGCAGTTGTTCGAGGCTGTGGACCCCGGTCCAGAGGGTCGGGTCCAATGCCCCCGTTGCCAGCAGCGGCTGAGATGGCCTGCGAAGGCTCCGGAAGCGGAACCCCCGGCCCCGGCGGAGAACTTTGCCCCCGTCA
>JAPLMO010000303.1 GCA_026386995.1 Planctomycetota bacterium
CGTCGTCCGTTCCGGCGATTCCACCGCCCCCTCACCTCGCCACGGCGAGTCTTCGACCGGCCACCTTCGGCCACCCTCTCCCTCGGCGGGGAGAGGGAACAGTGCCCCCGATTGACCTCCGCGGCCTGAGCCGATATACTCGGCTGCGTTAAAATAAGGAGAGGCCGCACCCCGCCCCCTTTTGGGGGCGTTGTCACCTATGGACCTGGTTCTCAAGAAACCGTTCGCTGGCGAGTTGTTGACGGAAGAAGAGGCCGCCGGCCTTCTAGCGCTTCCGCCGGACCGCCGCGCGCCCGTCGCCGCCGCCGCCGACCGCCTGAACCGCGAGATCAACGGCCGCCGCGTCTCTTACGTCTTCAACCGCAACATCAACTTCACGAACGCCTGCACCGGCTCGTGCGCGTTCTGCGCCTACCGCGTCCAGCCCGACGACGAGGCCGCCTACGTCCTTACGCCCGAGCAAGCCGTGGAACTCGCCGGCCGCACCCCCGGCATCGACGAGGTCTGCATGGTCGGGGGGCTGAACCCGGCGGTCACCTTCGAGCACGTCCTGGCGATCTTTGCGGCCATTCACGAGGCGTACCCGCACCTGCACATTCACGCCCTCAGCCCGATGGAGATCGACTGGTACGCGCGGCGGTCGCGGCTGTCGGTGCGCGAGACGTTTGCGAAACTTCTGGAGGCGGGGTACGGCAGCCTCTGCGGGACGGCCGCCGAGATTCTCGTGGACGAGGTCCGCCGCGAGATTTGCCCGTCGAAACTCTCGACCGCCCGGTGGGTCGAGATCGTGCGGACGGCCCACGAGATGGGCATCCGCAGCACCTCGACGATTTTGTTCGGGCACATCGAGAAGCCCGTGCACATCGCGCGGCATCTGGCGGTGCTGCGCGACATCCAGGCCGCAACCGGCGGCATCACCGAGTTCATCCCGCTACCCTTCGTGCCATACCGGACGCCGCTCGGCCAGGCCCGCGGCATCCGCGAGATGATTCCGAAGGAGGACGTGTTCCTGCTGTACGCCGTAGCGCGGCTGTTCTTTGGGCGGCTGATTCCGAACCTCCAGACCTCGTGGGTCAAACTCGGCCTGGACACGGCCGTCGAGAGTTTCGACTATGGCGTCAACGACCTGGGCGGGACGCTGATGGAGGAGAACATCACGCGGTCGGCGGGCGGCCGCCACGGACAGGCCCTGACGCTTGACCAGATGGCCGAGGCCATCCGCAGCGCGGGGCGGACGCCTGTGCGGCGGGATACGCTTTATCATTATCTGGACGCCGCCGTTCAGGCGTGATAAATCAGAAATGCAGCGTCAGCCTTAAGAGGGTGGCATGGTCACGCTGTTGCGTGACCATGTGCCCGGAACGACGCCTGGCGCGTCACTGCGACATGGTCACGCAACAGCGTGACCATGCCACCCGCGCAAATAACGCACAACGACAGCCAGAGGATACTGAATGAACAAGCGGGCCGCGATCATCGGCGACGGCGCCATGGGCACACTGTGCTCCCTCCTTCTTTCGGGCAACGGCTGGGCGTGCAGCCTGTGGTCGGCCTTTGAAGAGCACGTCGCCGACATGCGCCGCTCCGGCGAGAACAAGCGGTTCCTGCCCGGCTTTCCGCTGCCGGAGGGCCTGGCGATTACAGCCGACGCCGCCGAGGCGACCCGCGGGGCCGACCTCGTGGTCATCGCCGTGCCCACGCGGCACCTGAGGGGCGTCCTGGAGCGGACGCGGGGCGGCCTGCCCGCGGCGCCCGTCTACGTATCGGTCGTCAAGGGCATCGAGACGGAGACCCTGCTGAGGCCGAGCGAAGTTATCGCCGGCGTGCTCGGGCCGCGGCGCCTGGCGGTCCTTTCGGGACCGTGCCTCTCGCGGGAAGTGGCCGCCGGACTGCCGGCAACGGCCGTCATCGCCTCGCAAGACGCCGACGCGGCCAGGCAGGCGCAGCGTGCGATCGCGACGCCCCAATTCCGCGTCTATACGAACGAGGACCTCGTCGGCGTGGAGTTGGGCGGGGCGCTGAAGAACGTCATCGCCATTGCGGCGGGCATCTGCGACGGCCTGGAACTCGGGACCAACGCCATGGCGGCGCTGGTGACGCGCGGCCTGGTGGAGATGATGCGGCTGGGCGTCGCCCTGGGCGCGAAACGCGAGACCTTCGCGGGCCTGGCGGGCCTGGGGGACCTCGTGACGACGTGCGTCTCGGGCCTCAGCCGCAACCATCGCGTCGGCCGCGAGATCGGCCGCGGCCGCTCCCTGGAAGACGTCCGGCGCGAAATGGGCCGCGTGGAGGCAGAGGGCATCGAGACGACCCGAAGCGCCGCCGCCCTGGCCCGCAAGCACGGCATCGAGATGCCCATCACGCAGGAAGTCTATGCCGTGCTGTTCGACGGCAAGCCCGCGCCAGACGCGCTGGCCGACCTGATGAGCCGCACCCCGAAGAAAGAGGTATAGCGCACCGCTCGTTTAGTGAAAATGGTGGGTGCAGAGCACCCACCCTACATTAACGGCAATTCGGCAACAGACCCTCCGAACCCGCCGCGCAAAATGGCATTGCACTATTAGCCGCCATCGGCATGCTATGGAAACGCCGACTGATATCCAGGCCCCTTTGCCGCCGGAAAACCTGATGGCCCTGGCGGTCATCTGTGTGGCGGCGCTGCTGGTGATCTTCGTGCTCCTGGCCCTGGTGAGGATATGGGGCCAGCGGGTGCAGAAGCAGGGCGGCGGGTGCGGCGGCCTGGACATCCAGGCCCTGCGGCGGCAGCGGGATGCAGGCGAGATTACCCAGGAAGAATTTGATATAATACTAACCGGCATCGCGGGCAGCGGCCCCGGTGCGGCAGTGTGCTCGGCCAAGGCCGATTCTAAAGAAGACCGACCGCCCGCGCAGCCGATATAAAGATGCGGGAGAACCCGCCTAGGCGGGATAGGAGTGATTCGGATGGCTAAGATGGATAGCGGCCCCGGAGCGGGCCGGCGGGCACAATGCAGTTTTTGCGGCCGTAGCGGCCGCGAGTCGGGTCCCCTGGTCGAGGGTCCGCGGGGCGTTTATATCTGCCCGGACTGCATCCAGGCGGCCCACTCGGTGATTCAGGAAGAAAAGCGGCGGTCCCATCGGGGCCCCTCCTCGCTCGGCCGCATTCCCACGCCCCGCGAGATCAAGGATTTCCTCGACCTGTACGTCTGCAGCCAGGACCAGGCCAAGAAGGCCGTCGCGGTCGCGGTGCACAATCACTATAAGCGCCTGTCGCTGGAGGACTCGGCCGCCGAGGACGACGTCGAAATCGAGAAGTCGAACCTCCTCTTGATCGGCCCGACGGGTTGCGGCAAGACGCTGATCGCCCGCAGCCTCGCCCACATCCTCAACGTGCCGTTCGCCATCGGCGACGCCACGACGCTGACCGAGGCCGGCTACGTCGGCGAGGACGTCGAGAACCTGCTGCTGAAACTTCTCCAGGCGGCGGACTTCGACATTGCGGTGGCCCAGCGCGGCATCATCTACATCGACGAGATCGATAAGATCGGCCGCACCATGATGAACGCCTCCATCACGCGCGACGTCTCGGGCGAGGGCGTCCAGCAGGCGCTCCTGAAGATGCTCGAAGGAACGGTCGCCAACGTGCCGCCCCAGGGCGGCCGCAAGCACCCCGAGCAGCAGTACATCCCGGTCGACACGACGCACATCCTCTTTATCTGCGGCGGGACGTTCGAGCGCCTGGAGGAGATCGTCGCCCGGCGCATCGGCCGCAGCGCCATCGGTTTCGTTGAAGGACGCCGCGCCGAGGGCGACCGGCAGCAGCGCACCCGCGACATCCTCGGCCAGGTGACGCCCGACGACCTGATCGCCTACGGCATGATCCCCGAGTTCGTGGGCCGCCTGCCGATCCTCGTGTCGCTGATGCCCCTGGACGAGGACGCCCTCTGCCACATCCTCACGGAACCCAAGAACGCCCTCATCAAGCAGTACCAGAAGTTCTTCAAGATGGAGAACGCCGAACTGGTTTTCACGGCCGAGGCGCTGCGCGAAATGGCCAAGGAGGCCATGAAACGCAACACCGGGGCGCGGGCACTCAGGGCCATCATCGAGAATCTCATGCTCGACATCATGTTCGAACTGCCCAACCGCCCCAAGGAATACCGATACACCATCACGGCCGAGGTCGTCAAGGGCGAGGCGGACATCTTCGAGCAGGCCAAGTCCATCAAAGAAAGCGCCTGACGGCAAAAAAGGCAAAAAAGGCGGGTTGACACGCCGCATAGTTTGGCGTATATTCAAGAGGAGCGATGAACAGGCAATCCCGTGAAGCCTTGGCCGTGATCCGAGCGTGCGTCGCTTCCGGCTGCTATCGGGTACTGCTTCATTTCGTCACCCGGATGGATGAGCGGGGCCTGTTCTGGCCCGACATTCAAAGCGTCATCTCCGCACCGTCAGCCGTCGAGGACGGCGGCGCGGATGATTTCGGTCGCCCCAAGTGGATACTGACGGGCCGAACGACAGACAACATGGACTTGACCGTCGTGTGCGTTCTGGACCGTGACAAGAGAGGCCACATGACGCTGTTCGTCACCGCCTACTGGAAGTAAGGGCAACCCCGTGCGGCCCACGACAACCACAAAAACCAGAAGGGCCTGCCGCAAGGGGCGGCCGCGACGCGCCGAACTTTCCGCGCCCGGCATCCCCTACTCGATGAGGCTGGCCGATGGGCGCACGGTGTTCGTTGAAGTGCCCGCGCGCACGGCTGTGCGCGACCGCGGCGGCGAACTCGCTTTTACTCCAGAAGGCGTCCGTTTCCTCGACCGTATCCGGGCCTTGGCCTCGAACTTGGAGGCCGCCCCAAGCCCGGCCTTCATCACCGCCCTGCGTGAAGCGGCAGGCTTCACCCAGGAAGAACTCGGCAGGCGGATCGGGCGGCACAAACTGACCGTTTCGCGTTGGGAGTGCGGCACGCTTCACCCCGACCGCGAAGCGATGGAACGGCTGAGAGAGTTGTTTCGGGAACTCAGGGCGTCCGGCGTTATCCTGCCGGGGTAGCCCCGGCCTGAACAGTCACTTCGCCTTGGCCCGCCGCCGGACTTGAATGGCCACGGAGGTTTCGTCGCAATCGGGGAACTTGGGGCAGTTGATGCAATCCGACCAGACCTTGTGAGGCAGCGTCTCGCGGGCCACTCGCTTAAAGCCGCTCCGCTCGAAGAACCGGGGGGAACTCGTCAGCGCAAAGACCTGCCCGATGCCCAGCCGCCGCGCTTCGGCCAGGCACGCCTTGATGAGCCGCCGGCCGATGCCACGCTGCTGGTACCGCCGCGCTACGGCCAGGCTCTTGACCTCGGCCAGGTCGTCCCACTCGATCGTCAGCGCCCCGCAGCCGATGACGCGGCCGTTCAGGTCCGCAACGACAAAATCGCGCAGGCCCTCGTAAAGGTCCGCGCGGCTGCGCGCCAGCATCATCTCACGGCGCGCAAAAAGCGTCACCAGCGAAAAGATGGGTTCGACGTCGGCCATCCGGGCTTTCCGGATGGCCACTCTGGCGGATGCGCGGGATCGTTTTCGTTTCATTGTGGCGTATCGTATCCGCACCGGCCGCCGGGGTCAAGCCGCACGGCCGCAGTACGTGGCCTTACGGAGCGGCCCCGGCCTCCTGGGCGGCCTTCGCCTTGGCTTTTTCATCGACGTGCGTGCGATAGGCGACCGGGCCGGTCTCG
Organism: Planctomycetota bacterium; assembly: GCA_026386995.1. Next base: position 5,703 of record JAPLMO010000303.1, read on the forward strand.
CACGACGCCTCCATGCCCAGGGCCTTCGCGGTCAGGATGAACCGCGGCTCCGGCTTCAGGACGCGGCGTTTCTCGTCTTTCTCGGCCGCGACCTTTTTCAGTGCGCGAAGGGTCAGCCTCACGGCGGCGTCCTTATCGGCCGCGACTTCAACGTTGACGGGATCAATGGCGTAGGCGTCGGCCGACGATTCCGCCAGCCGCACCGCGAGCGCCACCGGGGCGCCGAGGCCCGGGAACCGCACGGCCAGGGAGACCGTCCCCGGTTTCTCCGGCGTCGGCAGCGACTCGACCACCGGGGCCGAGAGCGGAATGACGCCCTGCGTAAGGATCGCCTCTTCCATCGGGCGGGCCTGGGCAAGGTACGCCTCGTCATAACGGCCGCCCTTCTTCGTAATGGTCAGGGCGTCGATCTTGGCGCCGTCGGGCCGGAGTGTATCGACGTGAAGCGTTTCGGCGTCAACCGTGAACAGACAATAGTGATAGGCCCGCGCGGTCTTGGCCAGGATCGGGGGCGTGCCGTGGGCCGGCCCCGTGGTCAGCGACGCCCCGCCGCCGCCTGTCGTAATAAACGTGATGAGTTGCGGCGAAGCGGCCCCCGCCGCGGCGCTTTTCCGCACGAGGGGCACGAAACGCTCGTACAGGTGCGAGTGGCCCGTCACGACCACATCCACGCCGTACTTCTCGAGCAGGGGTAGAAAAGTCAGCCGCCCCGTGTCCGACTTGTGCCCCTCCAGGTTAAACGTGGGGGCATGGTACATAACGATCTTCCAGGGGGCCTTCGAGGCGGCCAGGTCCTGGACGACCCACTCGAGGAAATCCTTGCTCGACTGCCGATCGTCCAGCACCGAGACGTGAACCGGGCCGCAGTCGAACGAGTACCACGTCCGGCCGCCCGGCGTGTCGAAGAATCGCAGCAGGTTTGCCGGAGCGCCCTCGTGGTTGCCCAGGGTGACCATGATCGGAATATGGTCGATCACGTCGGCCAGCGGCGTGAAGAACTGCGGGCCCCACATCTCCAGGGAACCGCCGCTAGCCACGAGGTCGCCGTCGTGAAGGATAAACAGCGGGTCGTGCCGCACCATGGCGGCAGCCACCGCGCGGTGCTCTTTCGGATTGGTCCGCGTGTCGCCGTAGGCGATGAACGTCACGCGGTCGGGCCTCAGCGGAAAGGTCCGGAACGTCCGGGCAGCCGAACCGAGCCCGCCCTGCCCCGCCGGCAGAACCTGGTACCGGTAAGACGTTCCCGGCGCAAGGTCCGTCAGATGCGCACGATAAAGATAGGCCGTGTGCAGGGGCGCGGACCTCTCTTTGGGGCTTGAGGAATACGAGCACTTCTCGAAGAGCGCGGCGGTGGCCTTGCGGTCCATCGCGCCGCCCGCGCCGAACAGAACGACCCCGTCGCCGGGAGAGGCCGTCTCGTAGTGGACCGTCACGGCGGTCGGGCCGGCGTTGGCGAGATAGGGCTCTTTGGTGAACAGCGTGGCGGACGCATGGGTCTCGATCCACAACAGAAACAGGGCCGCCAGCATCGCCAGGATGCACCCGCCCAGCGGAATCCAGAATCGTCGCACTTGCGGCCCCTCAGAATATGGTCGCCCCCGCAAACGTATACGCCGGTTGATTTTAGCACTCCCGCGCCAAGGGGGCAATGAGGATACCGATTGCTGAACGTCAGGGTGGACACAAACAGTGGGCGGCAGTATAATTCCCGCCTTGCCCGGCGGTGCAGCCGGGCAAAGTTATCTGGGAAATCCCGGGAATCAGGAATTCATGAGCCTAAAGTTGCTTTCCGCTGAAGCCGTCGGCCGGATTCATGAGGCCACCCTCGACATTCTGGAAAACAACGGAGTATGGTTCTCCGACAGTCCGGAAGCCATCACGCTGTTTCGGGAGAACGGGTGCCGGATCGACGGCGGCAGGGTCCGGATCCCGCAAAAACTCTTTGAAGCCTGCGTCAAAACGATTCCCGACCGCAATCAATTGAAGATCTGCGTCGCCAAGTTGGGAATGTCGGAACCGCTGGGGTTGAAGCAGGGCGAATCGCACGTGGGGCTTATCGGCAATCCATATTACCTGTACGATCATGAGGCGGGGGCGCGCGATCTGGTCGAGTCGGACGGCGACGATAAATTCCTGATGATGGACAGCCTGGCGAACCTGAAATACGACTGCTGTTGCCTTATTACCGCGCTGCAGCGCAGTGCCAACGCCGTTTTCCCCGACTACAATGCGGCCGAGGTCTGCGTGGACTATCTGCGGCAACGGGTGCGCAGCCGGCCGCGCCGGCGGATCAAGAAACCGGCGATCCATTCCAACATCATCCATGGGAGGGACACCAATTCGATCGTTCACAGTCCGCGGATGTACAAACCCCTGGAAAAGATGGAACTGCTGCGCCATGCGATCGTTGCCGGGCCGGGCGAGACCGCCGAACTCCTGGCGCAGGATACGCCGCTCATCTGGTGCAACCCGATCAGTCCGCTGCAATATCACCCGGACCAGGTGCGGGCCATCATGCAGGGCATCAAAGACTTCGGAAAATCGTGTTTTGTCATGTTCTCTCCCGAAGTGCTGATCGGGGCGACCGGGCCGGTGACGCTGGAGGCCTCGCTGGTCCAGCATAACGCCGAAGTCATGAGCGGAATCATATTGACCCAGTTGTGCGCGCCCGGCACGGCGGCCGTCTACGGGTCCGTCTCCGGAGTGATGGATTTGCGGGTGGGCGACATCGCCCTCGGCAATTTCGAGTCCATTGCCTTCAACGCGGGCGTCGTTCAACTGGCCGACTACTACGGGCTGCCGTCGCGCATTCAGGCCGGCAACACCAATGCCCGAAAAGTCGGCGTGCGGTCCGCCGTCGAAACCGCCTGGGGGTTGCAGATGATCATGGCGGCCGGCGCCAACCTGGTCCACACCGGATTGTTGGACGGCACGTTGATGTTGAGCCTGGAACACCTGGTCCTGGTGGACGAGATGGTCAGCCAGATTCGCAGCGGCATGAAACTCGGGCTAACCGATGCGGCCCACCTGGCCCTCGACGTCATCATGCAGGAAGGTCACCCGAACACGAATTACGTCAGCCATGATCACACCATGAAACACATGAAGGAGTCCGTCTACTACTCCGATTTTTCGGGGCGCGTGCCGCAATCGCATGAAGACTGGTATGCCCTCGCCCATAAGAAGGTCAAAACCCTCCTGCAACGCGAATATCCGGAAGAAGACAACCGGGTTGTCGCAGAAAGGCTGAAAGCGGTGGAGGCGCGGCTGAAAGCGGACGACCGGACCTGGCGCCGCGGCGGCGATGACTGGTGGCGTACCTATGTCCAGGATTTGCACTGACAGATGAAACGAGGCGCGGTCATGGAAGCATCCGGAATCGCTGTGCCGGCAAAAAAGTTGAAGCCCTGGGTGTTTTTCCCTCCCTTTCTGCTGTTGGCCGCCGCCATCGCCCTCAACTTTCTTGACGGGGACAGGTTTTCCGCAGCCCTGGCCGGCGTTTATGAGTGGGTGCTGGCCACCTTTGGATGGCTGGTTTCATTGACGGCCTTTGCGGTCGTGGTGGTGTGTGCGCTTATCTATGTGTCGCCGCTGGGGCGCGTGGTGATCGGCGGGCCGAAAGCCAAGCCCCTGCTCACCCGATGGCAACTGTTTGCGATTGTGCTGACGACCAACATTGCCATTGGCATTCTGTTCTGGGGGCCGGTCGAACCCCTGTCCTATTTCAGCAAGCCGCCGATCAGCACCGGGATCGCGCCGAACTCGCCGGCGGCGGCGACCTTTGCGATGTCCACGGTTCTCCTGCATTGGACGTGGACGCCGTATGCCATTGCCTCGCTGATCGGTTTGATGTTTGCGTTCGCCTTCTACAACATGAAACGGCCTTTCACCCTGGGCGCGCCCCTGGCGCCCTTGCTGGGCAAGTACAGCGTCGGGGCCGGCGGACACGCGATTGACGCCCTCTGCCTTTATGCCCTGGTCTTGGGGATGAGCGCATCGCTGAGCGGGGCCATGATGCTGATTGGCGGCGGGGTCAACCATGTCCTGGGGATTGCCGGGCGGCCGTCCGATATGACCCTGGGGCTGATCGGCGGGGCGATTCTCGTTGCCTCCATCCTGGCCGCCATCTCCGGGGTGAAAAAGGGCATTCTGTTTATCGCCAATATCAACACCTTCTTCCTGATGGGGTTGCTGCTGTTTTTTTTCCTGTTCGGCCCGACCCGATTCATCCTCCAATTCGCCACGGAGGGGCTGGGAAACCTCTTGAGCCACTATTTTGAAAAGGTGCTGTTTACCGGAGCGGCTCACCAGGACCCCTGGCCCCAGAAGTGGACGGAAATGCAGTTTTCCGGGTGGTGCGCCTGGGCGCCCATCATGAGCGTTTTTCTCGGCCGGATTATCTACGGCCATTCCGTGCGAACCTTCCTGATTTTCAATATTCTTCTGCCGGCCTTTTTTACGGGTGTCTGGATGGCCATTTTGTGCGGAGCGTCGCTCCACATGGAAATCTTTCAGAACGCCGGCCTGGTCGCCAACTTTGACAAGAACGGCGTGGAAGGCGTGCTGTACGCCTTTATGCAGCATTTCCCCCTGGCCGCCATCATGGTACCCGTGTTTCTTTTTACGGCGTTCATATCGTTCGTGACCACCGCGGATTCCAACCTTTCCGCGATGAGCGGCATCAGTTCGGCCGGCATTTCACCCGAGAGCCCCGAATCCAGCATGTTCATCAAAATCGCCTGGGGCGCCACCATCGGAGTCGTGGCCTGGATCATGGCAACCTCGGCCCGCCTGGAGGGCATTCGAATGCTCTCCAGCCTGGGCGGGTTGCCGGCCCTGTTTCTCTGCGCGGCGGTCATCATTGCGGCTGTCCGGGTGATGTTGAACCCGTACAAGTACGATCGTTTCAAGGAAGGGTACGACGCGCAGGGCCGCCCGTTGTACCCCTCAAAGACCGGCACATAACGGAAGCGAGGACGAGGAACCGATGAAAAAACCGGACGAGATGATGCGCAATTATCATATCACAACCCGGTGCGTCCATGCCGGGTCGGGCATTGACAAGGAAACTCGCGCCTTGCGCCGGCCCATCACGCTGGGCAACAGTTACCGGTTGTACGACAGCGTCAAGGAACTGCCGATATCGTTCGACTGGAACAATACCCACCAGTTCAATTATCCGCGTTCGCGGCACCCGAACGGCAGATACCTGGAGGAACGCCTGGCGTCGATGGAAGGCGGCGAAGACTGCGTCGTGTTCGCCACCGGCGTGGCGGCCATAACCGGCGCCTTCTTCACGTTCCTCAGCGCGGGAGATCACCTCATCTGCTCCAGGATCTGCTATATCGGCGTCCACGAATTCCTGAACAATCACTTTTCGAAGCGCTACGGCGTTCATCTTTCTTTCGTGGACACGACCCGCCCCGAAGAGGTCCGGAAGGCCCTTCGGCCGAACACCAAAATGATTCACATCGAGACCCCGGGAAACCCGACGACCCTTGTCAGCGATATCGGCGCCGTCGCCAGGGTGGCCAGGCGCGCCGGCGTCCTCCTGTCGGTCGACAGCACCTATTCAGGCCTCATCACGCAATCCCCCCTGACTCTGGGGGCGGACCTGGTGATGCACAGCCTGTCGAAGTACGCAAACGGGCACGGCGACGGACTGGGCGGCGCCGTCATCGGCCGAAATGACTTGATCACGCGGATACGCGACGCCGCCAGCATTCACCTCGGGGCGACCCTCAGCCAGTTCAATGCCTGGCTTCTCATGCGGAGCCTGGAAACGCTTCCGCTGCGGATGGCGCGGCATTGTGAGAATGCCGTGAAGGTTGCCCGGTTTCTGGAGGCCCATCCGAAAGTCACGTTCGTGCGTTATCCGGGCCTGAAAAGTCATCCGCAACACGCGATTGCCAGGAAACAGATGACGGGATTCGGCGGGATGCTCAATTTCGCCCTGAAGACCGGGAAGGAATCGTATTTCAAACTTCTGGAACAACTCACGATCATCACGCATGCGGTGTCGCTGGGGCATACCGAAAGCCTGATCATGTTTTATCCCCAGGCGGGGAACCATCCGGCGTTGGGCGTGTTGAATTATCCCGAAGACCTGGGCGGATGCTTCCTGCGGATGAGCGTGGGCCTGGAAGACGCCGATGACTTGATTGCGGACTTGAAACAGGCGCTGGAGGCCGTTCCGGTAAGCCGGAAGAAATCCGCCCGGGGTTAGTTCGCGAGGTCGCCGGCTAAATGTGCCGCGGGGGATTATAGCCTTTAGTAGCGAAATGTATCGCGTTCACTTTAGTGTATACCGGAGGGCAAAAACGGGCACTTTTCGCGCCGCGAAGGCCCGAAAACCCCCTTGGCGCTAGCGCCAAGGCCGTTTTTGCGTCGTTTGGCAAGATGGGTAAGGCGCTTTTTTACTGGGTTTTGATACTTCACACACGCTTTTGATCGGAACTTGATACCGTTTTGCACCCGCCGAGCGGTTTTGGTCACCTCCGATTATATACTTTAGTATACCCTATCGGGATAGTGAGGATTCTCTGCCGACCCTTCCGGG
>JAPLMO010000076.1 GCA_026386995.1 Planctomycetota bacterium
GCAATCGCGGGGGCGTTCTTTTTCCTCCAGTTCGGGTCCAGGCTGAACTGGATCGTCGTCGATTACCTGGCGATGCCCACGGAGGTCCTCCAGTACATCTGGGCCCAGTATCCCGTCCTCCTGATCTTTGGCGGGTTGGCGGTCTTCATAGGGGCGATGTACTGGGCGCTTGCGCGGCTACTGTGGTCGGGCCCGCGGCCGTCGGCCTCGATCTGGACGCGGCCGGTCCTGTGCCTCTGCCTGGTTGCCTTGTGCATCTTCGAGATACGCGGCACGCTGGACGGCAAGATGCTGCACCCGGGCGCAGCCCATGCCGTCAGCGACAACGGCGCGGTCGGCCAACTGACGCTCAACGACGTTTACAGCCTGGTCGAGGCCCTGAGGTCGGAGTGGCGCGACGAAAGCCTCGAAGGCCGCGAGTTCCCCCTTCCGCCGCCCGAACGCGCCGAGCAGGTGGCCCGCGCCATGCTCTACCAGCCCCAGGACGTCGACCTGAAACGGCCCGACAACCCGCTCTGGCGGCGGACGGTCACCGGCAAGCCGCAGACGGACTACAACGTCGTCCTGGTCCTGATGGAGAGCATGACCGGCAAGCCCGTCGGGCTCCTGGGCCACTCGCCGAGCCACACGCCGAACCTCGACGCCCTCGGGCGCGACGGCCTCTCGTTCGACCGCATGTACGCCGTCGGCATCCGCACGCGGCGGTCCTTCTGCAACACCCTGTGCGGGCATCCCGACTTCAGCGAGAAGTCGCTCCTCGTGCGGGCCAGGGCCATCGGACAGTTCCTCTCGCTGCCGCAGTTCTTCCGCGACCGCGGCTACAAGACGGCCTTCGTCTACGGCGGCAAGCCGGGGTGGGACAACATGCAGGCGTTTCTGGCCGGCGGCGGCGTCGAGGAGTTCATCGGCCAGGAAGACGGGCCGCAGGGCGAACTGGTCAACCCCTGGGGCGTCGCCGACGAACTGACCTTCAGGAAGGCCCACGACCGCTTCGTCTCTTACGGCGACGAGAAGTTCTTCGCGGCGATCCTGACGATCACCAACCACGAGCCGTTCCATGCCCCGGCGGGGCGGGTGGAGTTCCTGCCCGGCGACTCGCAGGAAGTCAAGAAGATCAACTGTTACCGATATGCCGATTGGGCGCTGGGCGACTTCTTCCGCCGGGCACGCCAGGCCCCGTATTTCAATCGCACGATCTTCGTCCTGGTGGCCGACCACGGCCGCGACTTCTCTCCCGGCCCCTTGATCGACGCCGAAGGCTACCGCGTGCCGTGCGTCATCTACGCCCCCGGCATCGTGGCGCCGGGCCGCATCGGCACGGTGGCCGGCCAGACGGACCTCCCGCCGACGATCCTGGCGCTTCTGGGCGGACAGTTCGACCATTGCTTCCTCGGCCGCAACCTCGTGGCCGTGCCGCCCGACGACGGCTTCGCCTTCCTGCGGAGCACCGACATGATCGGCTTTGTGCGCGGCGACCGGATGATTGCCCTGCCGCCCATGAGAACGCCGGTGCTCTATCGCCTGGGCAACGGGGCCTTGGGCCTGATCGAGGGCGCCACATCCGAGATCGCCGGCCTCCAGGAACAGGCGCTGTCGTACCACTACCTCGGCGTCAAATTATATCTGGATATGAAGTACCGCCCGCCGGAAAGGGCGCAGCAGTAGGTAGGGTGCGTGCTTGCACGCACGCGGACGACGAAAAAGTAGGTAGGGTGCGTGCTTGCACGCACGCGGACGCCGGTGTACGATTCTCGTATGAGCAACTATCGCCGACCGACGGTCAAAGGCGGAACGTTCTTCTTTACCGTCGTCTCGTATCATCGTCGGCCTATCCTGATTTTGCCGCTGGCGCGGCGGGCGCTCCATGATGCCTTGGCCCTCACCCGCCGCGAGCGGCCGTTTGACATCGTGGCCATGGTGCTCTTGCCCGATCATCTGCACGCCGTCTGGACGCTGCCAGAAGGCGACGCCGATTTCTCTGTTCGGTGGAAACTGGTCAAGACGCGGGTGACCCGGGCCTTGGCCGACCACGATCTGGCGCCTTGCGGCACGACCCCTTCGCGCCGCCATCGCCAGGAACGCGACGTCTGGCAACGACGATTCTGGGACCACGCGATTCGCGACGATGAGGACTTCCGGCGTCATGTGGATTACATCCATTGGAACCCCGTGAAACATGCGCTCGTGTCGCGGGTCAGGGACTGGCCCTATTCCACGTTTCACCGGTATGTTCGCGAAGGGGTCTATGCGGAGGGCTGGGGTTCTACGGAACCGCCGAGCATCGCTGGTTTTGACGGGGCGGGCGAGTAGCCGGGTTGCCTTTCCGATGAGCATGTAGGGTGCGTGCTTGCACGCACGCGGCATGTAGGGTGCGTGCTTGCACGCACGCGGCATGTAGGGTGCGTGCTCGCACGCACGCGGACATTGAGCGGCTTCTCCGCGTGCGTGCAAGTACGCACCCTACGGACTGATTGCGAGGAGAACCATTCTTACGAAATACAACATAGTTTGTCAGGCCCCAGGTGCCGAAACCTACACGGTGTGCGCATACAGCGGCACAGATCTATCCCAGGTTCTTGGCATCAGCCCACCAGTCAACATGACCGAAGGCAGTTATGGGTGGATGCAATTGTGCGGTCTTGTGAATGTCCAAGTCGGCGGCCAAACACAACCTGCCTATGTTGACTTCCGGCCCAATGACGCGAAGCTTCGCCTGAGCAAGGAACCCAAGAATGAGACACAAGAGCGGCGCCCTGATTTGCCGCCTGGCGTGCTGGAAGAGATGCCCCTTGATCCTGATAGGTACGAGAGGCTTTCTCAACTGCCGGCTCTGCTCATAGAGGCCGGTCCTTATTGCGACTTGATTAGGGAAGCGAGGGACGTGTTTGTCGACGGGCACTTCTATGCGTGTGTCGCAATGTGCGGAATCTCTATTGAGAGATTTCAGCGAGACAAGGCGAAGCCATATGGCGGCGATAGTGAACACAAGATCCAGCGTGTTAGGGGCATACTGATAAAGCATAAGGTCCTCAAGTCGGGAACACTCACACTGTGCAAGAAAATGGCATTCCTACGGAACGAGTACGCCCACGGCCATGGGCTGAAGCCCAAAGAAGACGCCTTCACGGCTCTCAAATGGATGCACTGCTTCATAGACAATGAAACCAATTTGATGCGGGACTACGTAATCGCGAATGGCATACTGAGTCGAAAACGTGCCGAGTTGTAGTAGGTAGGGTGCGTGCTTGCACGCACGCGGAGCGGATGGGTGTTCTGCACCCACCGACAATACTTGACGGGGTTGGCGAGTAGATGAGCGCCCTTTCCGCGTGCGTGCACGCACGCACCCTACGGGCTTTCCGCGTGCGTGCAAGCACGCACCCTACGAACTGGCCAGACGCTGCCGCAGGAACCGCCCGGTATACGACCGCTCGCAGGCCGCCACTTTGTCGGGCGGCCCCACGACGACCAACTCACCGCCCGCCTCGCCGCCCTCGGGGCCGAGGTCGATCACCCAGTCGGCCTGGCTGATGAAATCGAGGTTGTGCTCGATCACCAGCACGCTGTGCCCGGCGTGGACCAGCCGGTGAAAGGTCTTCAGCAGCACCTGCACGTCGGCCATGTGGAGGCCGGTGGTCGGCTCGTCGAAGATGAAGAGCCAGTGCTCGCCTTTCTTCGGGGCGGCCAGGTATGAGGCGAGTTTCAGGCGCTGGGCCTCGCCGCCCGAGAGGCTTGCCGTGCTCTGCCCCAGCCTGAGGTACCCGAGGCCCACGTCCACGAGGGGCTTGAGGTGCTCGACGATGGCCTCGTGCCCGGCAAAGTGGGCCATCGCCTGATCGACCGTCATGTCGAGGATATCGGCGATGTTCTTGCCGTTCCATCGCACGTCGAGGACCTTCTTCTTGAACCGCCGGCCGCCGCACTCCTGGCACACGACCGTCACGTCGGCCATGAAGTACATGTCATAGGTGACCGTGCCGACGCCCTTGCAGACCTCGCACCGGCCGCCCGCGATGTTGAAGGAAAAGTCCCCCGCCGTGATGCCGGCGAGGCGGGCCTTCGGCGTGTCGGCCATCAGCGTGCGGATGGCGGCGTACGCCTTCGTGTACGTGACCGGGTTGGACCGCGAACTCAGGCCGATGGGCGACTGGTCCACGAGGATCAGGTCGTCGAGTTCGTCGGTCCCCTCCAGGTTGTCGCACGCGCCGACCTCTTCGACCGCCTCGCCGCGCCGGTGCTTGAACTGCCCGTAAAGGATGCTGTGGACGAGCGTCGTCTTGCCGCTGCCCGAGACACCCGTCACGCAGCAGAGAACCCCCAGCGGGATGCGCGCCGTGAGGCCCTTCAGGTTGTGCTGGCGCGCCCCGGTGATGACGGCCCACCCCTTCGGCGTGCGTGCGTAGGGGGCCATCGCGCGGCCGGCGTGGACCTTCATCTGGCGGGCGGTCTCCGATACGCCGCACCGCTTCAGTTGGTCCATCGGCCCGGCGAAAATGACCTGCCCGCCGTTTTCTCCCGCGCCGGGCCCCAGGTCGATGATGTGCTCGGCGGCCTGGATGACCTCCGGGTCGTGCTCGACCACGACGACCGTGTTGCCCTTGCCGATGAGGCTGCGTAGTATTCCGACGAGTCGCTGCGTGTCTCGCGTGTGCAGGCCCACCGTCGGCTCGTCGAGAACGTAAAGCGTGTTGGTGAGGCTTGAGCCGAGGGCGGAGGCCAGGTTGATGCGCTGCGACTCGCCGCCCGAAAGCGTCCGCGTCTGGCGGTCGAGCGTCAGGTAGTCCAGGCCGACGTCGTCAAGGTAGGCGAGGCGGTTGCGGATTTCGCGGAGGAGCACCGCGGCCTTCGCCTCGTCCTCGGCCGAAAGGCGCAGGGCCTCGAACCATCGCCGCAGGCCCTTGACGGGCAGCACGACCAGGTCGGCCAGGCGCCGGCCGCCGACAAAAACGTTCATCGCCTCCGGCCGCAGCCGCTTCCCGCCGCATTCAGGGCACGTATAGTAGCCGCGGTACCGCGCGATCATCACGCGGACGTGGACCTTGTACCGCTTGGTGTCGAGCCAGTCGAAGAACCCGCGGATGCCGATCCAGCCGTTGCCGGCGGCCTCGTGATCGCCGTCCCAGATGAACCGGCGGGCCGATTCCGGCAGATCCATGTATGGCACGTCCGTCCTTATGCCGCGCGCGCGGCAGGCGCGGCGGCACTCTCGGTGCAACTCTTTGTAGGCGGGTGTCTGCCAGCAGGTGATCGCCCCGTTGTCGATGCTCTTGCGCGGGTCGGGGATGATCTTGTTCGGGTCCAGGCCGCTGACTCGCCCGAAGCCTTCGCACGTTGGGCACGCGCCGACGGCGCTGTTGAACGAGAACAGTTGCGGGTCGGGCTCCGGAAACTCCCGCCCGCACTTGGCGCAGTTGAAGCGGATGTCGAACGCGAGACGCTGGTCGGTCGAAAAGGGGTCTGACCCCCTAATCTGTTGGGGGTCTGACCCCTTTTCGGCCGAGCCCGTTGCGGCCGCCGCGGGCGATTTCCCCTCCGCCGCCGGCGCTTCCTGCTTCGGCAGCACCCGCACTGCCGCACGCCCGTGCCCCACTTTGAAGGCCGATTCCAGCGATTCCGCCAGGCGCGCGCGGCTGTGGGTCGCGGGATCGGCCAGCATGAGCCGGTCGAGGATGACATCCAGCGCGGCCGGCACGTCGGCGTCGGCCACGTCCGTCACCTCGACCATGCGGCCGGTCAGCCAGAGGCGCCTGAGGCCCAGCCTCTCCAGTTCCCGCCGCAGGCTGTCCCACGGCCGGTCGCCGCGCTCGATGGGGGCCGTCACCAGCAGCCGCGAGCCGGGGGGAAGTTTCAGCACCTCGTCCACCGCCCCGGTGACGGTGTGCTTGACGATGCGGACATTGCAGTCCGGGCAGATCGTCTCGCCGGCGTTGGCGAAAAGCAGCCGCAGGTAATCCGAAATCTCGGTGGCCGTGCCGACGGTAGATCGGGCGTTCTTGACGGTGTTTTTCTGCTCCAGGGCGATGGCGGGCGGCAGGCCCGTGATGGAGTCGACCGGCGGCCGCTCCATCTGCTCCAAAAACTGGCGGCTGTAGGCCGAGAGCGACTCGACGTACCGCATCTGGCCCTCGGCGTAGAGGGTGTCGAAGGCCAGGCTGGACTTGCCCGACCCGCTGACGCCCGTTACGACCGTCAGTGCCCGGTGGGGGATCGTAACGTCGATCCCCTTGAGGTTGTGCGTTCGGGCGCCCCGTACTTCGATGCTTCGCCGCATAGGCGGGATAACTCCATCGTAAGGAATCCTAAAGCATACCACGCTTGGCTGCCGCCGTCAACGCCGCGAAAGGGTGTGACATAATCGCGTTGGCGGGACACGCCGCGAAAGTGGCGCAAGTGGATTGTTGCCGCCGGGGTTTATAGCCTTTAGTAGCGAATTGTATCGCGTTCACTTTAGTATACATCGGAGGGCGAAAACGGGCACTTTTCGCGCCGCGAAGGCCCGAAAACCCCCTTGGCGCTAGCGCCAAGGCCGTTTTTGCGTCGTTTGGCAAGATGGGTAAGGCGCTTTTTTACTGGTTTTTGATACTTCACACACGGTTTTGATCGGAACTTGATACCGTTTTGCACCCGCCGAGCGGTTTTGGTCACCTCCGATTATATACTTTAGTATACCCTATCGGGATAGTTGGGATTCTCTGCCGACCCTTCCAGGGGCCCGAAATAAATGAGGGACACCCATAGAGGCCCTCCAGGCGGCCGGACTGACGCGCCGGAAGGCCCAAGGGTGTCCCCCTTTTAATTACGAGGGGGCGTCAGGAGCCCCGCCTGTAGTGCTCCTGACCCCCTACCCATGGGGGGTGGCCGAAGGCTGCAATTTGCGCGGCGGGTCAGGGTACGCAGTTAGCGTCGCGCGGGGTGGCATGCCCACAGCCTGGTCGCCTGGGCGACCCGCCGTTGCCTGGGCTTGGCACGAGAACGGGGAACTGAAGTGCAGAGTGCAGAATGCAGCGTGAAAAACTAAACAAAGGCAACGCCCTTGACCGGTCGCCATGGCGACTAAACTCCGAACGCGGAGGAAGGATTAAAGCAGTTTAAGATTGCGTGGCTACCTGGGCACAGCGATTTCTGGGCAATTCCGGTGGAATCCCGGGTTTCCACTGTCGCCACCCAAGGCAAAACTGCTCTAGGCGAGAAACGGCAACGGCGAGGCGGGAACGGGGAACCGCAAACCCTACATGGCAGCAAGCCCGCGGCACAGCCGCGGGATGCAGCGGCGGAAGCCTGAATTCAGGGCTCATGCAGCGTTAGACTGTGAGGCCGTAGTTGTTCGCCTGGAGACCGACGTCGTCATCGCTGACGATCCCGTCGTAGCCGTAGACGTCACCATTGGCCCAACTCTGGTCGGTAAAGCCGTAATTGTTCGACAGGATCGAGATGTCGCTGTCGTCGACGGTGCCGTCGAGGTTCACGTCGCCGATGAGCGCGTACCGCACGAGGACGGTCGTGCTATCGGCGCCCGCGTAGTTGGCAAACGGGGTGCCGGAGTCGAACCACACGGCCGATTCGCCGTTAAAGGCGTAAGCGATGCCGTTGGTGGTCGAGCCGCCGTCAAGCAGCGACGAGGTGATGCCCTGGCCGCTCCAGTCGCCGCCGTTGTATGCGGACACGATCTGCGCCCGCACGGTGTACATGGGGCTGGCGCCGGTGTAGTTGATTGCCAGGAGATTGTCGTTCAGGTCCAGCGTGGCCGTGGGCGTCGCGCCGCCGGCGATTTCGAGGCTGCCGGTCACCAAGACTCGCTTATCCTCTACGCCTGGCGCCAGCGTGACCGTCGAGCCGTCTCCCAGCACGAGCGCGGCCAGGGTGAGATTGGATTCGAACGTCGCCTGGGCCGACGCGGCAAGGTTGAGCATGACGTTCCCGGGACTGCCGGCGCCCACGTCATTTGCAAAGTCAAGGTCTGCCTGACTGCCCACCATGATCGTGTCGCTGCCGCCGCCCAGGTCCACTTCGTGCTTTTCAACGCCGGTGAAGTTGACGATGGCGTTGATTCCGCTCGGGTTCAATACGGCCTGGGTGGTGGTGTAGTTGAGCACGTCCGCGTTGCTTGTGCCGACGATTTTCAGAGTATCCGTGTCGTCGCCGCCGTCGAACGCGATGCCTGCGGCCGGAATCGGATTGCCGTCGGAGAGATCGACGGTGAGCGTGTCGTCGCCGGTCAGGCCGTTGATGTTGAGGACCGGGAAGCCCGAGAGGTCGAGGTAGTAGGCTGCTTCCTGGTTGACTTCGATCTCGGCCCGCGACGCCGTGCCGTCCCAGGAGATCGTGATCGTGTCGGCCCCGCTCGTGCCGTTGACGGCGTTCATGTGCCACGTGTCGCTCGCGTCGGCCGCGAGGTCGTTTCCGGAGGAATCCGTGATGCCGGAACCTGCGGCGGTTAGTTTCAGTTCGTACCTGCCCGCCTTGTCTGTGATAGCGGAAAGACCCGACAGGGTCCAGGTTATGTTATCGCTGCTGGAAAGCGATTGCGAGACGGTCAGCAGGTTCGAACCGCCGTCTCGCGTCAACGCAAGGTCGCCGAGGCCGAATCCCGAAACGGCTTCGGAGAAAATCAACGTGATGTAACTGACCGAGTCCTGGCGCGGGTCGGGGCTTACGTCGGTAACGTCCGCCGTCGGCGCCGCGGTGTCCACGGTTATCGTGAGGGACGCGGTAGAAGGCGATTCGAGTTTGCCGGTCAGGGCCTGGCGCGCCGCGATGGCGTTCTGCCCGTCGGCAAGGTCGTAAGTGCCGTTGGTGGTCACCGTGGTGGTCGTTCCGCTGGCCACGGCGCTGCCGATCTCGTCGTCCCCCTTGTACAGGCTGACCGTGGCGCCGGCAATCGTGCCCGTAACGTCGAACTGAAGGGTCTTGCCGGCGGTGTTGTCGAGTTTGGTGAGGTCGTCTGTGCTTGAAAGGCCGGTGTCGCTGGCGGCCTTGAGGTCCACGGCCGTGGCGGCGGCCGTCACGGTGGCCAGGGCGTCGGCCCGGCCGTAGCCGCTCACGTCGTCATAGCCGCTCGCGCCGATGTCCGCGGCGTTGCCGGTGATGAGATCCTGGATCTCGGCGGGGGTGAGCGTGGGATCAATCTGCAGCAGCAGCGCGGCAATGCCGGCGATGTGCGGCGCGGCGGCCGAGGTGCCATAGAAGGGATTCGAGAAGTGGCCAAGCTGGCCGATCTTGGTCTGCACGCCGTCGACGCCGCACACGTCCAGGCTGTCGCGCGTGGTCCATGCCTGCGTGCTGAAGTTCGTGTAGATGGTGGTGTGGCCTTGGGAACTGTACGACTCCACGTCGCTCAGGCCATCCTCGTCGCTCGCGTCGATGGCGCCAACCGTGATGACCGATTCCACGGCGGCATGGCCGTAGATGCTGTCGCCGGGGGTAACGTACACAGGGGACAGCAATGCCGGACCATACACGTAGAACTCAAGTTCACGATCCGCGCCGCCCCATCTGTTGAACACAAAGGCCAAGTAGTCGTAACCTTCGTCGTTTGTATACTCGATGAACTCCCAAGGATCGTCATTGCCGTTCTGCACGTTTTCGCTAAAGGCGTCGCCGTTATCGGCAAGCTCCCACGCCTGGCCGGTTTCCCGCCCATACAGGTAGAGGTCGTAATCGTTCCCTGAGCCGCCCCACTCGTCGCTCCACTCCAGAACGGCACGGATTGTTCCGCCGTTGGAGACCGCCACGGGGAGAAGATTTCCAAATCCAAAATCGTGCGTCGTGGTACTGTCAAATTGATCGTAGTCGGCCTGGTAATGCTGCTCGGCGTAGTTCCCGGCGCAGGTCACATAGGTCACGCCGCCGGCTACGGCATCCGCCACTTCGTCCGCAATTGCGCCATCCTCAAACATGGGTTGGTCAAGAAAGTACAAGTCATCCACGATAATATCCACGCCACAGGTGTTCACGAGCCAGTCGATGGAATCCACCATGTCGACCGAATTGCTTGGCCCCGAGAAATACAGTTCGGCGCCCGGCGCGATGTCGTGAACGATCTCCAGCATCGCCGTGCCTTCGTCGCCGCTCCCCGACAGGCTCGGATCGATCGTGATGCTATTGGGCAAGTCGCCGGAGGATACCACGTCCCCCCAATTGTCAGCGCCATTCGAGATCACGCCAACCTTGATGCCATCGCCCGTAATTCCTCCGAAAAGGGCGCGAAGATCGTCGGCATTCAGGCCCGCATCCCCTGCTGTCGTTACGCCGCCGGTGTTGGTGACCGCGTATACCGGCGGGGCGATCCTCACGACTCCCTCCACCGCGGCCGCGACGTCCAGATTCGTATGGGGGAGCCATCCCTCCACGACCTTCATGCGGATGTTGCTCGACTCGATCCGAAGACCCGCACTTTCAAGGGCGCGGATGGTACTCGCATTAACGGCGTTGACATGGACGTAAACCTGGAGTTCGCCTGCCTCGTTCACGCGCACCCCGGCCAGTTGCAGAGAGCCGACGAGGTCAATCACTCCGTCTCCTTCGGCTTCCAGATCCGCATGGGCCTCCCGGAGGCAAGCCGAGACGATGTCAGTGTCCAGTTTATGGTCAGGAAGAACAACATCCACGTATGCAGGGACACCAAATCCCGGAGCCTCCAGGACCGGGGTCACGGACGTGCTCAAGAGCAGACGCGGTTCCAAGAGTTCAAAGACCACGGCGGTTGCGTCGTTACTTCTGACAGGGTTCATTTTGCGGCCCCCCTTGCGTGAATCAGGTCATGTCCACGATTACCAGCCATAACTCGTCAAGACGTTCTCCGGGGCGTCAACGCCGACGCAGGAGCATCAGGCTGCCAACCACGAGGAGGGACAGCGCTGTCGGCTCGGGAACGAAGATGAAATTCGGGGCGACGAAATAGGCGTCCAGATCAATCGGCCCGATCTGCTCCCCGGTGTCGGGGTCAAGAAAGACCGGAGCCCTCGGTTCGTAGTGTTCACTGGGGAAGGCCAATTCCTGGCTCAAGTCGATACGCGCGCACCTGTCCGCCACAATCATTACAATGGTGGGATCAAGCACAGTCGCATCAGGATTGACATCGCCCGTGCCGCTGGGGTAGTAGTCGGGCGAGAAGGGCGGCGGGTCCATGAGCGGCAGGGGTACGGTCGCGCCAATCACAAACGTGTGGCCGGCCATCAGGAGCACGGGCGCAACCGGTGCGTACCTGTACTCCCCAATCAACTGGGCCGCCGTGCCACCCGGAACCGTCGCAGACACGATGAGTTGGTGATCTTGATCCCATATGCCGATATCATGGGAGATATTCAGCCCGTTCTGCCCCAGGTCGAAGAATCCGAGGTCCGTGACCCATATGTCAGCCTGGGGGG
>JAPLMO010000255.1 GCA_026386995.1 Planctomycetota bacterium
ACTGCTCTCGTCGGATTAGATCAATTCACGCTTGAGTGTAACTGGGTGGCATGGTCACGCTGTTGCGTGACCATGTGCGCCGGACGTTGCTCGCCCCGTCAGGATAACATGGTCACGCAACAGCGTGACCATGCCACCCGCCTACTGCCCTTCCGCGGAACCTTTGCGACCGGCGGCAGCACGGGCCCGGCGAATCGCCTCGGGCACAAGCGCCCGCAGGCGGCGGTCGAACGCGGCAAACGTGCCGCCCTTTTCCAGCGGCACAAGGACGATGTCGTAGCCCGTCGGAAACTCCGCCCGGGCCAGGCGGAACGCCTCCCTCAGGAGCCGCTTGATGCGGTTCCGTTGGACCGACCCGCCGCACCTCTTCCCCACCGAGACCCCCAACCGCGTGACGGCCAAGCCGTTGGCCAGCGCATAGGCGACCAGAAAACCGTCGCCGGCGCGCGCGCGGCCGGCGTAAGCAGCCGTGAACTGGCCGGTCTTAAGGAGCCGCTCCTTGCGGCGCAGCGTCGGCCGAGGCTTGGCGGGACGATCGTTTCGCGGCTGCGGCTGCGTCATGGTTGCGGCCCGTCCTTAGAGTCCGAATCGCTCTCGTCCGCGGGCGGAGGGGCGGCGAGGCGCCGGCCGGCCTCGGCCCAGGCATCGCTCGTATCGCTCGGATTGTGCGGCATCGCCCGCACGAAACGCCGCCGCAACGTGGCCAGAACCAGCAGCAGCACCAGCAGGCAGACGACCAGCGTCCCCAAGATGAGCCAGCCTTCCGCGCGGGCCTCGTGCCGGGCCGCATCAACGGCCAGGTCCACAGCGTCGGCGGCCATCAGGGTTGCGAGCATCATGCGATGCCTTTCTCGCGTGAGCCGGGTGGTCACGCTGTTGCGTGGTATGTGTTTAGCCTGACATGCCGTTGACCCTCTCCCCTTGGGGGAGAGGGTGGCCGAAGGCCGGGTGAGAGGTGCCTCTCGCCAGCAACTCCGCTCACCCCCGCCCCCTCTCCCGCGGCGGGGAGAGGGGAGAACGACAACCCGCTAAACACGTACCTTGCGTGACCATGCCACCCATGTTTCGAGAATTCTCAGCCTCCGGCCGGCGGCGTCTCGGGGCCCGGGCCGTCCTGCTCCGGCTTGTCGCCTTCCGGGTCCGTCACGCCATCGACCGAGATATGGGTCTCGGGGCGCGGCCGGCCTTCGGGCCAGAGGCGGTCCCAGCAGTCCGGCCCAAGTTCGCGTTCGACGATTTCGATCAGCGTTTCCAGGTCGCGCCGCATCCGCTCGTACTGCTCGCGCAGCGTCAGGACGGCGGCCACGCCCGGCAGGTTGATGCCCACGTCACGGCTAAGGGTGACGATGCTCCAAAGCCGCCGCATCTCGACCCGCGTAAAGTAGGGGGCGCCGGAGGTGTCGCTGCGCGGCTCGACGAGGCCCTCGGCGATATACGACTGGATGTCCTGGACGGTGACGCCCAGGGTCTCGCCCGCTTTGGCGAGGGTGAAGATTTCGGGATCGTTCTCGGCCATGATTTCACCGGTTCCAGGGAACGTCGGCCCGCGGGTTCTCGGCCTCCGCGTCGCGCAGGCGCTCGAAAACCTTCCGCTGCTCGTCGCTCAACTTTCGCGGCGGGACGATCTTGACGGCGCAGTACTGGTCGCCGCGCCCGATGCCCTGCGCATCGGAGACCCCCTGCCCCCGGAGCCGCAGTTTCGTGCCGCTGGCGGTCCCCGGCGGAATGCGGACGGCCGTGCGGCCGTGGATCGTCGGCACGTCGACGGTCGTGCCGAGGGCGGCCTCCGAGACGCTTATCGGCACGTCGATATAAATATCCTGCCCCTCGCGGCGGAAGTACGGATGCGGCTCGACCCGGATCACCAGGTACAGGTCCCCTGCCGGCCCGCCGCCCACGCCGGGCGACCCTTTCCCGCGCAGCCGCAAACGTTGGCCGTCGCGGACGCCGGGCGGAATGCGGACCTCCAGCCGTTCCGGCCGCATCGAGCCGTCAGCGGCGGGCCGCTGGACCGTCAGCGTGGTTGAAACGCCCTTGACGGCCTGATCGAAGGCCAAGTCGATGGGCGCCTCGGCGTCCTGGCCGCGCATCCCCGCGCGACCGGCACCGCGGGCCCCTCGTCCCGCTCGGCCGCCAATGCGGCTGAAGAGTTCCTCAAAGATGCTCGCCCCTTCGCCGCCCCCACCGCCGAACGCCTCGAAGGCGGCGTCGTCGAACGGCGACCCCTCGCCCGTCCACGTGTAGCGGAATCCGCCCGGCCCCGGACCGGACCCCGGCCCAGCCCCGGCGGCCCCAGCCCCGGCGCGGAAGCGGGCGAAGTCCGGGCCGAACTGATCGTAGGCCTTGCGCTTCTCGGGGTCCGAAAGCACCTCGTACGCCCCGCTGATCTCCTTGAAATGCGCCTCGGCCTGCTTGTTGCCGGGGTTTAAGTCGGGGTGATACTTGCGCGCGAGGCGACGGTAAGCGCTGCGAATCTCCTCCTCGCTCGCCCCGCGATTGACGCCGAGCACTTCGTAGTAGTCGCGCTTCGCCATGCCACCACCGCCCCGGAAGCCTTCACCTTTCGGCGATTATAGAGTGTGCGCGATGGGGGAGCAATCGGAGACTGCCTGGGACGCGCCTTTGCGCAATGGGTCTCCTGACCCGCCGCGCCGACCGCCTGCCAGCACATCAGCGCGGCAGTTCAGGAGAACCGCTGCGTAAACATGCAATGTTAAACTGCTCTACACTTCCCAGCCCTTCCGGTACTCGCGCTTCAGGTACTGGTTGAGTTCGGGGTTGTTGGTGCACTTCATGGCCGCGACGTCCCACTCGACCTTCTTGCCGGACCCGGCGAACATGGCCAGTTGGCCCGAGAGGACAAACTCGGTGAACGGCCCGGCGGAGTCCGCAAAGTTCGAGCACGGCGGTGTGCCGCCGCGTACCGCCTGCATCAGGTCGGGGATTGGCCCGCCCTTGATGCGCGGAATCTTCTGCGCAGGCGCGGGGAACGCCTTGTGCTTCTCCTCCGGCACGATCCGCACGCCCTCACCGTACGTGCCGGTGACCATGTAGCCCTTGTCGCCGACGTAGAGCGTGCCGCCCTTGAGGCGGAAGTCGCACTCCTTCTCGGCATTCCTGACGACCTCGGGCTTCTGGCCTTCGTTGTCGTAAGCGAAAACCTTGACGGGCGGCATGCTGCCGCGCGCCGGGAAGTCCCACCTGAGAACGTTACCTTGGGTGAACATCTCTTTGCTGCCGCCGGCCTGCGAGAGGCACTCGATGGCGTAGGTCTTGGCCTCGCCGAGTTTGAGTGCCCAGAAGATGCCGTCCATGACGTGGCAGGCCATGTCACCGAGCGTGCCGGCGCCGAAGTCGCGCCAGGAGCGCCAACCGAACGGGTGCAAGCCATCGTGGTACTCGCGGAACGGTGCGGGTCCGAGCCACTCGTCCCAGTGGGGCCCTCCGGCACCGGCTTGGTTGGCGGCCGGCCGCCGGAGCCGCCGAAACTGCGGCCGAGGATGCTGTGGGTCTCGGTCACGTTGCCGATGGCGCCGGCCCAGATATACTCGCAAAGGCGGCGGTAGCCTTCGCCGCAATGGCCTTGGTTGCCCATCTGCGTGTGGACCTTGTACTTCTTGGCCTCCTGGGCAAGTGTGCGGCACTCATAGATGTTGTGGGCGAGCGGCTTCTGGCAGAAGGTGTGCATGCCCATGCGGATGGCCCGGATGGCGGCCGGCGCGTGGTTGTGGTCGGGCGTGGCGATGAGGACGACATCGATTTCCTTGCGGTGGGCGTCGAGCATCTTGCGGTAATCGTTGTAGGTCTTGGGGTTGGGGACCTTGCCCTGGATCTTCTTGACGGCCTCGGCGATCTTCTTGTCGTCGACGTCGCAAAGGGCGACGCACCGCTCGTTGGCGGCCTCACCCGGGTTGCCGCCGCCCATGCCGCCGCACGCTATGACCGCAACGCCGAGTTTGGAGCCCGCCGACCTCGCACCGAGAATAATCGGCCCGCGGAGAAGCCCCAGGCCGGCCGCGCCGCCGGCGACGGCGGCGGTCGTCTTCAGAAAGTTGCGGCGATTGATACGGACTGCCATCTTCGTTCCCTTTCAGTTCGTCAGGGTCTCTGAACGCTCACAGGCGCCACGGGCTGCGCATCGGCCGGGTGAGCATGCGGCTGGCTTCGGCGTCGCCCGCGAAGTCTTCTTTCGCCGGGTCCCACTTCAGTTTGCGCCCCAGGCGCATGGCGATGTCGCTCAACTGGCAAAGTGTGTCGGAGCGGACGGCGACCTCGATGGGGGCCACCGTCCGGGCACGCGACTTGCAGCACTCGATGAAGTTCTCCTGGTGATGGTTGCTTACGGGCAGGTGGATGTCGCCGGGCCCAAGGGGCCGCTTCATGAGCGACTTCGGCTCGGCATTGTACGTGCCGCCAAGGTGGCGTTCCAGCACGAAGACCCAGCCGTCGGGCCCCTCGAAGCGGACGCCCAGGGGGTTCTTCCGGCCGTCGGTGAAGTTCATCGTAACACCGTTGGCGAACTTCAGGTTCACGTTCCACGCCAGGGCGTTGTCGCAGAGGCCGTCGCGCGGGAAGTCGCCCGTGCCTTCCACCTCCAGCGGCCCGGTGAGGTCCGTCCCGTTGCCCCACGTGGCCATGTCGATGGTGTGGATGCCGCAACCCGCGATGAAGCCCAGCGAGTAATCGCCGATGTGGAACCAGTGGCTGTTGGAGACCCGCTCGTCGCAGTACGGCTCCAGCGGGGCGGGGCCGAGCCAAAGGTCATAGTCGATCTCCGGGGGCACCGCCTTTGCGGGGTAGTTGCCGGAGGAACTGCTCCAGCGCGTGCCTACCTTTATGGTGTGGACCTTACCGATCCAGCCGTTCTGGACGATCTCGCAGGCCTGGCGGGTACTCCAACTCGACCGTTCCTGCGTGCCGAACTGAAAGACCCGCCCGTAGCGCTGGACGGCGTCGCGCAGGGCGATGTCCTGCTCGACCGAAAGACCGAGCGGCTTTTCGCAGTACACATCCTTGCCCGCCCGCACGGCCGCCAGGGCGAGCGGCACGTGCCAGTGGTCGGTCGAGGCGACGACTACGGCGTCGATATCAGAGCGGGCCACGAGTTCGCGGAAATCGACGTACGCGGCGGCCGACTCGTTGCGGTAGTGCTTGTTGACCCCCGCCAAGGCCCGGTCGCGCGCGCGTTTTTTGACGTCGCACAGCGCCAGGACCTGGGCGTCCTTGATGCCGAGGAAATTCGAGAGCAGGTCCGACCCGCGCCCGCCCACGCCGATGAAGCCCATGGTAATGCGATTGCTGGGCGACGGGATTCTCTCGGCCCCGCGGGCCGAGGCAGGCACGATGTACGGCCCGATGACCGCGGCGGCCGCCGCGGCGCCGGCCGCCTTAAAGAGGCGGCGTCGAGTGAGGTGGCGATTGGGCATGGGCGATGCTCCTCGATTGTTGCGCAACACGCTTGCGCCGGACAACGGTTATAACCCCGCGGCGGGGGGAATGTCATGCGTAAAACGCGTGCCACAGCCGCACAACTTCATCGGCCAAGGCGTCGGGCGGCGTGTCGGGCGCGGCGTCGAGCCACGCGACGGCCGGAAAGCGGCTGAGCCACGTCATCTGCCGGCGGGCGAACTGCCGCGTGTGCGCAACAATCGCGGGAACCAGTTCTTCCTGCGTCAGCCGCCCAGCCAGAAAATCAAGCACCTCGGCATACCCGAGGGCCTGCCGGGCGCCGCGCGCAAGGCCCTGCGGGCGCGCGGCCAAGCGGCGGACCTCGTCGACTAGGCCGGCGGCCATCATCCGCTCGACGCGGCGGCGGATGCGATCGGTCAGATCCTCGCGTCCGCGGCGGATCGCAGCCACGAGCGGCCGCCACCGCGGCGAGGCCTGACCCCACTGCTTCTGAAGTTCGGAGATCGGTGTGCCCGTCAGTTCCCAGATTTCCAGGGCCCGCGTGATCCGCCGCAGGTCATTGGGATGGATGCGGCCGGCGGCCACGGGGTCGATCTTCGCCAATCGCTCGTGCAGGGCGGGCGTGCCGAAGGTCTCGGCCTCGGCCTTGAGGCGCTCGCGAATCTCGGCGTTTGCGGCCGGACCCTCGAACATCCCCTCCAGGAGCGACTTGAGGTACAACGGCGTGCCGCCCGAGATGATCACCGCGCGGCCGCGGGCGCGGATCGCCGCGATGGCCTCCTCGGCCATGCGGCGCCACTCGGCAGTCGAAAACGTTTCGCCCGGATCGGCCACGTCCAGGAGGTGATGCGGGACGGCGGCCCGCTGCTCAGCCGACGCCTTGGCTGTGCCGATGTCCATCTCGCGGTAGACCTTCATCGAGTCGGCGGAGACGATCTCGCCCCCCAGCCGCGCGGCGGCGGCCAGCGCCAGGGCCTCCTTGCCGCCGGCGGTCTGGCCCGTGATGACCAGGATTGGGACCGGTGCATCCATGGGCGTACTGTACCGGATGCGGGCGGCGGCGACAACGTTTAGCCGCGACACGTTTAGCCGCGGTCGTTGCCGTTAACGTTTAGCCGCGGTCGTTGCCGTTAACGTTTAGCCGCGGTCGTTGCCGTTAACGTTTAGCCGCGGTCGTTGCCGTTAACGTTTAGCCGCGGCCGCACACGGCCGCGTTAATCATCGACCGTCGCCGTGTGCGGCGACGGCTAAACAACGGCGCGGCAGCCCAGCCCTGCCGCAACGCTTGGGGCTTGCGGCCACGTATGCGGTTTGCTATCGTGTTAGTGAGTGAGGCGGGTCCTTTAGAGGATGGGAGGTGTCGCATGGCTCATCGACTTCTCTGGGCGGTTGCTATCATGCTGGCGACGCTGGCGCTGGTGGCGGGGTGTGTCAGCGTGAGCGTGCCGAAGGGGCCGTACGTCGTCGCCGGCGAGCCGCGGCCGCCCTCGCCGCAGACGCGCCAGCAGGTCCAGGCGATGGACAAGTCGGCCCTCGAGCAAGAGACGCTGCGCCTGGCGGGGGAGAACGACATGCTGCGGCAGAAACTCGACGAACAGAAACGCGAGAACAAGATGCTCAAGGACCGCTGCGAGCGCCTCGAAGACCAGATCAAGGACATGCGGAAACGCTGATTTGCGCTTAAGCGGTTCATTCCGGCCGGGCCGCAGAAACACCGGAAGGCGAGGGCCAGAACGACTGGCAGGACAAGGCGATTGCGATTCATGTACGTCTCGCCTTCTAATACTACAGCGCTACGTAGCGCGGCGGGCCTCCTGACCCGCCGCACAAATCAGAAATGCTTTGCTGCGAAGGCGCGGCCTGAGTGCGACTTCAGGTACTTCTCGAAGGCGATGGCCTTCTCACGCGAACGGAAAGCGATGGCGGTCTCAATCTGCCAGGGCATGAACTTGGCTGTGTGCGGGCAGCGACCGGCATTGTGGGCCTTGAGTCGCTCCTGCAAGTCCTCGGTCCAACCTGTGTAGTGATTGTCCGGCCGTGACCGGCTGATCAAGAGGTAGACGTAATAGAACTGACCGTCCATTACGTGGCCTGCCAGGGCGTAGTTCGCCGCGGGGCACAGGTAAGCCCGGCTTCGCGGCTGAAGCCGCTACGCCGGGGCAGGCTTCCTTCGCCGCTCGCGAAACTCGCGGCGAACGAAGCCTGGTGGCGGCGGGTGGAATTGAACCACCGACCTTGGGCTTATGAATCCCCTGCTCTAGCCCCTGAGCTACGCCGCCCGTCGATTCACTAGTTTAAGGCATCGCGCGAAATTGTCAAGCGCGGCGAACAGCGCGGCGGTTCTCCTGAACCGCCGTGCGAATTGCCGATTGCCCGTGCGGTCATGCGCCACTCTTGCGCGGCGGGTCAGGAGACCCGCCGCGCAAATCGCAATACTGCGCTGTCGTACTACGCCTCAACGCCGAACCACCGGCGGGCGTTCTCTGTATACAGGCGGGTCAGCACGTCGTCGGGCAGCGTAAGGCCCATGACAGTCGGGGCACTGGGGGCTATCGCGCACGGGTCGGGCACGGGCGACGAGCGCACGCCCTCGCCTTCCCAGAGCCACCGGTGGACCCAGTAGCGGGAGGAGTAGTCCTCGGCACGGGCGCCCATGAAAGCCACCAGGTCGCTGCCGAAAAGCAGCCGATCGGCCCGTTCGATAATGAACGCGCGGGCCTCGGCCGGCCGGGCCGAGAGTTCGCGGGCCATCCACTTCGTGGCGCTGGAGTCAACGCAGTAGTTGGGGTACGTGTCGAGCAGCCGCCCGATGTGGTCCAGGTGCTCCGGATCGCCGCCGAAATGTGCCCCCTGCACCTTGAGGGTCGGAAAAGCCGCAAGCGTGTGCTCGAGTTGCTCGTACTGCTCGGCCTTCGTGCCATAGCGCGAGCGGTCGGCGTACGGGCCGGCGAACCAGCAGTCGGGGTCGGCGATGTGCACGAGGGCGACCATTCCGAGTTCGGCCAAAGTCTCGAAGATGGGCGAGAGGGCCGGATTGTCGAAGCGGAAGTGCGTGTCGGCCTGCCACCGCGGGGCGTACCAGAACTTCGCCCCCACGGCCCCGAGGGCCCGCGCCTCGCGGACCGCCCTGACGCCCTCGCGGCTGAACCGCGTCGGATCGTCGATGGTCGAGTGGTCGATGCGAACGATGGGGCGATAGGCGTCGCCGAAGGCCCGCTTCAGGCCCGCGATGGCGTGCGGCCGCGACACGGCGCAGAGCGTCCGCACGCCAAAATCCCCCGCCACGCGCACAAGCAGCAGCGCGTCTTCCACATCGTCCACGTGAATGTGGGCATCGATGATGGGGCCGCCGTACCGCCGGATGGGCGGGTGGGAGAGGCCCTCGGTGAATAGGGGTGGCTCAAGGGGCATTTCGTGACCCAAAATGACTAATGCCTAATGTCTAATGCCTAATCAAACAACAATGCCGAATGCCCAATGGCCCGCCACAAACCGCAGCGTCTGTGCCAACCTGTTTCGTCATTGGACATTGCCGTTTGATTAGTCATTAGGCATTAGTCATTAGACATTCGCGTGCACAGCGCCCGTTCGCTCACGGCACTGCCGATCATCGCCCCCCATACCACTTCTCATAGAATTCCCTATACGTCCCATCCTTGACCCGCCGCCACCAGTCCTGGTGGTCTCGGTACCACTGGATGACACCGGCGAGGCCTTCTTCGAAGGGCATTTCGGCCTGCCACTCCAGTTCGGTCCTGATGCGGGTCGGGTCGATGCCGTAGCGGCGGTCGTGTCCGGGCCGGTCGGTCACGTGGCGGATGAGCGATTCGGGTTTGCCGAGTTCCTTCAGGATAAGGCGGACCACGTCGATGTTGTAGCGTTCGCTCTGCGAGCCGATGTTGTAGATGTGCCCCGGGCGGCCGCGATCGACCACCGCCAGGATGGCCCGGGAATGGTCGTCGGTGTGGATCCAATCGCGGACCTGCCGCCCGTCGCCGTAGACCGGCAGGGGCTTGTCCTCCAGGGCGTTGGAGAGCATGAGCGGGATGAGTTTCTCGGGAAACTGGTACGGCCCGTAGTTATTCGAGCACCGCGTGATGCCGACGTTCTGGCCGTACGTATGATGGGCCGCCAGCACGAGGAGGTCCGCCCCGGCCTTGCTTGCGGCATAGGGGCTGGAGGGGGCAAGGGGGTGGTCCTCGGTGAACGGCGGCTCGCCGGGCCGCAGAGACCCGTAGACCTCATCGGTCGAGACCTGAACGAAGCGGCGGACCTTTTTCTCGCGGGCGGCATCCAGGAGCACCTGCGTCCCGGCGACGTTGGTGCGGACAAACGCCAGGGGCCCCAGGATGGAGCGGTCGACGTGGGTCTCGGCGGCGAAGTTGATGAGGGCGTCGGCGCCCTCGGGGACGGCCTTGCGCACGGCCTCGGGGTCAGTGATGTCGGCCCGGATAAAGGTATGGCGGTTGCCGGGCAGCCCCTCGAGATTCTCAAGGTTGCCGGCGTAGGTCAGGAGGTCGATGTCGACGATCGCCAGGTCCGGGCGGGTGGCCAGGGCGAGGCGGATGAAATTGGAGCCTATGAACCCCGCGCCGCCGGTCACAACGTAGGTGGGCATAGGCGCGCCTCGTTGCCCCTAGAGCGCGAAACGGGCGCCGCTCCGCAAGCGGCGCCCGGTCGCTTCAACATTCAAAGGTACGGCGTGAATCGCGGATAGACGAGCCGAGAACTCCACCCCATGACGGCCATGAAAGGCCGCCGCGTGTCCCTCGAACCCGCCATACGGCATGAGGCAATTACTTCTTCTCGACCGGAGCCGGGGCGGCCGGAGCGGCCGGAGCGGCCGGAACAACATCCGGAGCCTTCTCGCCTGCTTTTTCCGGAGCCTTCACCGGGGCCTTTTCAGGGGCCTTCGTCGGGGCCTTCTCCGCACAACCAGCCATGAACGGAACAGCCAAGAACGCCAACAGCGCAACCAGTGCCAGATACCTCATTCCAATTCTCCTTTCAAAGAGACCTTGATGCCGATTCGTACCGTGCGAGCGGTGACACTCGTTACCGCCACTCGGCCGACCCGGATTGTACCATCCCAATGTGGGTGATGCAAGAAAAACTTCCGGCCTGTCGCCGCAAAGTGATAATGTCCGGTTTCCGCAAATTAGAAATGTCCTCTTTCGGGGTGAACAGCCGAACGAAAGAGGATGGAACTACGAATGAGTGCGAAGGAACGGGATCGGATGAAGGTGATGTCGGCCCTGTCG
>JAPLMO010000012.1 GCA_026386995.1 Planctomycetota bacterium
ACGCCAAGCGAGGACCGACGGAGGACTGACGGTCGAGTGCCTATGAAATGCCGGCGAGGAAATTCGTGACGGCGACCTGAAAAAGGCTCCGCCCTCACACGGGGGGCCACGCAAAGATCAAATTGATCACAGGCTCTCAGCGGAGGTGCCGTTGAGGCCCGTTTCACGGGCCTTCCCCCCGCGAAGCGGGGCTTAGCCTCGGCCTTCAGGCCGAGGTAGCGGCATTTTGCGGGAGCGTGAGTAAATGGCACAGTGCTCAGCGGAGGTGCCGTTGAGGCCCGTTTCACGGGCCTTCCCCCCGCGAAGCGGGGCTTAGCCTCGGCCTTCAGGCCGAGGTAGCGGTGCCAGCAGCCCCTCCCTCTGTTCTTCTTTGAGCCCGCTTTAGCGGGCGATTGAACCCTCGGCCGCCGTCGGCATCAGCGCTGAGACGCCCGCTAAAGCGGGCTGGCGCATGAGGAAGGAAAGGGGTCTCGCCGTGCCTACCCCGACCTAAAAGGTCGGGGCTAAGCGCCGCTTCGCGGCGGGAAGCCAGCCTAGGCGGGCTACCAGGCTTGCCGAAATGTGGGTAAAGACAAAGGCGTGAGCCCTGGGCTACCATCTATCCTGCCTTCGGCACTCAAAGCCCGCCGTTTCAACGACCTCCGCGCCGCCAACCAGAAGGCCGGGCTATCACGGACCTGCCTCGATTGCCGCCACACGTTCGGCAGCCAACTGGCGATGAAGGGAGAGGGCCTGTACAAGATTGCCACGCTGATGGAAAACTCGCCGGAGACATGCAGGAGGCACTACGCGGCGATTATCCCTGAAGAACTCGCAACCTCCGTCGAGTTCGGTAAGGGAACCCCATCTCACGCGCACCTACTGCACGCATAAGGACCCGATCCTTACCCTTTCGATCAAGCCTTACTTCTTCAGGGCGACTGCCCTTTTGAAATCTCTTTCCATTTCCTTCCTGCCCAATGCCCCATACCTTCTGCACGTGCCAAGCACATTGTCCCAATACCGCTTCTCTTCCTCAGGCAGTTCCGGGTCCAATCCAGGCCCAATGTTCATTAGATGCTCCTGCATCTCCAATGTCTGCAGCACTATCCCCGTGCACAGCCGATCTTTTCCGCGAGTAACAGCCGGAACCCATTGAACGCCCCCATTCTCGCCCACGGCCGTAAGATCTCTTCCAGCCTGCCGAAAGATCTTTCCTATCCCCCGACTCGCGTTTTGGCTGTGCGACCTCACATACTCCGTCTCGTACATGCCCCTCATATTCTCCATCTCCAACTGCATTGGATACAATGCCTGATATAGCTCTGTCCCCTCAAGAAGAAACGGCTGCTTAATCAACGGCAAAAGCTTACGCTCCATCCCCGGTTCCATCTCGTAAGACGTACCGATTCCCTCCCTGCAATTAAAGCCCTTCCTGGGATAGGGAAACCCCAGCCGCCGCGCAAAAAGAAACTGCATGGACACGTTGAAGAAGATCACGTCATTGATAAGCAACGAAAAGCAGCTCGGGCAAAATGTAAATCCCGGCGTATTACACCCTACTATCGTAAGCCCCCTGCGGTCGTAGTCGGCCCGATATATGCCTACCATACGGTCATGGATTCCAATTCTATTTTCAATATAGAACTTCGGCACGATCCCCCAGAAATTCTTGTCAAGGTAAACAAGGCCAAGCCACATTCCAATTCGAACCTTGTCAAGCCAGTCCAACAGCACACCGAAATCCCCTTCCCCGAGTGCTCCCTGGCCGAGTACAGTCTGCACAACTCCCTTCGCGTTGCTCTCGAGTACACCGAAACGCTCATTGCACTCCGAACAAGACGGAAACGTCAGCTGGTCAAATGCAAACTTCCTAAACCGAAGTTCTTCCTCGGTTCCCTCCTTGTCGATTCCAAAAGTAACCCGACGTTTTGGATCACCCGTAAGCGCAATCAGCCATTGCGGAATAACATGTTCCTTGGTCTTGCCTACTGGTCGCTTTCCGCAGAATACACATACTTTCTTCATGTGTTCCATCCCCACTCGGACCAATCTTCATTCTGCCCCCCATCTTATATTATTCAACCCCTATTCAGTCCACTGCATTCCTTGTCCGTCCTCGACGCAGCCTCCCACGGCGGACTTGCGTAACCGGGGAGTTTGTAAGGTGGAGCATCTTCGCCCATCCGGCGGGTCATGGCGTCAACGCCACCCGCCGCGATTGCTCATAGGCGATCACCTCCTCTCGGATTGACCGGACCATCCCGCCGACATCAACGACAGTTTCAGGTTTCAAGTTTCAAGTTTGAAGTTAACAGGAAGAAAAGACAGTTTGGTGCCGCGCGCAAGGCACTGCGCGGCCGTGCCCCTGCATCCCGCGGCAGTGCCGCGGGCTTGTTTTCCCGGTTCCCGGTTGCCGGGCCTGCCCGCCAGGCCTAAGGGCGGGTTTCAAGTTCAAAGTTCCAGGTTCAAAGTTCAAAGTTAACGACCAAGGACAGGCAGTTCCAAAGTCTGCTTTGCGTGAGATCGCCTGCCGTTGCCGTTGTTGAGTTTTTCACTCTGCATTCTGCACTCTGCACTCTTCACTTCGGTTGCCGCTTCTCGCCCGATCCGCGTTCGGAGTTTAACCCAAACGCCCCGCCGTTGGCCGAATCCCGACCTCATGCCTCAAGTACGCCTGCCAAAATGGCAGTCCCCGCGGCCACGAGGGGGGCGAATCACCCGAAATCAGGGACAGCGCCAGACTCCGCCGACCCCCTGACCCCGCCCGGCGAAACCGCTTGGCGCTGTCCCTGATTATTTTGGGGGCGCCGGAAGGGGTGTCGGAAAATCCCAACTGTCCCGGTAGGATATACTATAGTATATAATCGCAGGTGGTCAAAACCGCTCTGCGGGGTGCAAAAAGGTATCAAGTTCCGATCAAAAACGGTCAAAAGTGATCAAAAACGATCAGATTTAGTGTTACCCATCTTACCAAACGGCCAAAAAACCGCATTGGCGCTAGCGCCAAGGGGGTTTTGGATCCCGCGCGGCGTAAAAAACGCCCGATTTTGCCCTCCGGTGTATACTAAAGTGAACGCGATACAATTCGCTACTTTAAAGTAAAGGCCGGAACCCGCCAGAGGGGGGCAGGCCGGGAAACCGGGGAAAGCACGACAGCAGGCTTCGGGGCACGGGGGCCGGGGGGCGGTGAATCTCCACACACGTCGCCGCATAGAGAATCGGCGTTTCCGCTCCGGCAAGGTGATGGAGTTCACACGCCCGCCACAGTAGCCCGCCTCGCGGGGGCTGTCAATGCGTATGCGGCAAGTAGGGTCTGGACGCGCCCGGACGACAAGAAGGACTTGCTGGATTTAGAAGTGAGCCGCCAGAGTCGCGGCCGCGCCCTGCGGATCATGGACTCACTGATCAAGGCATGGGAATCGCGCGGCGGCACGGTTATCATTGCGCAGAGCCGGTATGATGCGACGAAGTGGTGTTCGTATTTCGGCATCGGCGAGGACCGGGTTGCGATAACCCTGGTGGAGAAGAAGCAGTTGTGCCTGGTTCCTCGACCAGACGGCCCTGGGAACGCGAGTGGAAGTGCACGGGGCAATTGGCGTTGCGTCTTGACCACAGATATGGCGACAATCTCCGCGCCACATGGGCAGATGGGAAGCAACAACGCCGGCTGGAGAAAAGTGGTCTGCACCACGCCACGTGGTGCGGGAGGTCACTTGCCTCAGCCAAACCCCGTGCCTTTGACGGTGAACTTCAGGGACCCGGCGGGGAGTTTCAGGCTCTTCTCGGCAGCGGCGCCGACGTCGGCCCACACGGCCTTGCCGCGGTAGGCGACCGCGCCGGCCGAGTCTATCAAAAAGGGCGTAGGCGTTTACGTGACAGCCCACGCCTTCAGAGCGGCCCTGCCCGTGTCATAGATGACCGGTATGCCCACCTGCCGCTGCGCGTAGAATCGCTCGACGGTCGCCTGGGGTTCGCCGACGTTCAGGAGCAGGCTCGGGATATCATACTTCGCGAGGACGGAGGCAACGCTCGACATTTCTCTGATGGCGGTGGCGCTGAACGGACAGTTCGTGTCGACGAAGACTACCAGAAGCCCCTTCGGCCCCATGCGGTCGCGCAGAGACCGTACGGTGCCATCGAGGTCCGGGAGGCGCGTTTCGTCGAGGAGTTTCGACGCGTCAACCGCCGCCGCGCCGGGCGTTGCCGCCGCCGGCCCTTGGTTTGTAGTCGGGCTGACCGCCGCAGGCGCCGGCGACGTGGGCGCCGGCGACGGGGGCGCGTTCTCGGCGGACTGGCACCCAACGGCAAGCATCGCCACAAGGGCGGCAGCCGTCAGCAAAGCGGCCTGCGAGAACCGACACTGTTTTCGACGTGATGTCATGGCTAACACCTCCTGGCCTTTCGGCCGCTCATCCACTTGAAGAGTCCCTTGATTGCACCAGAGCCCGCCTCGCAAAGCACGCATTTTTTGCGGCCCAGTTCCTTCTGCGCCAGTACGGCAATGCTCGCGGCAACACCCTCAAGCGTATTTCCGACTTCGGCCGTGATGGGATCGCCGCCGATCTGCTTGGCCGTGTAGGTGTGGTCACTCAGAAGTTCCACGCGTGCAAAACCCGCCCGGCGGATGGCGTCCAGGTACTCGTCCCGCAGCAGCGCCCCAGCGATGCAACTGGCGTAGAGGTTCGCGTCGCCCTTGGCCGACTCTGGCAGCGGGCGGTTCAGCACGATGTCGCTGACGATCATCCGGCCGCCGGGCTTGAGGACGCGATGGACCTCGCGGAAGACCTGCGGCTTGTCGGGCGAAAGGTTGATGACGCAGTTCGAGATGACCACGTCCACGGAAGCGTTTTCCACCGGCAGGCTCTCGATCTTGCCCTCGCGGAATTCGACGTTTGCCAGGCCGGTCGTCTCGAAGAACCGGACGGCGTTCTTGCGGGCCAGCGCGAGCATCTCCGGCGTCATGTCCACGCCGATCACGCGGCCGCTGTCGCCCACCTTCTGTGCCGCCAGGAACACGTCCTTGCCAGCGCCGCTCCCGAGGTCGAGCACCACGTCGCCCTCCTTGAGGTGCGAAAACGCCACCGGGTTGCCGCACGAAAGGCCGAGTTCGGCCTCCGGAACGGGGTGATCGGGAACCGTGTAGGCCGTGTCGTTGCAGTAAGACGTCTTCGGGCCGCAGCAGGAGGACTGCTTGCGGGCCACATCGGCATAGGCATTCTGAACCAGGTCGTGTGTCTTGTTCGGGTCGTTCATCGCGCCTCCTTCGCCTCAACTGCAAGCGGCTTACCTGTGGCGCAGCCACCGACCTTCTCCATCTCAGCCGGATCGCCAGGGAACCACTTCGTCTTCAGCCACAGGCTGACGTTCACGAGGCCAATGAGCACCGGCACCTCCACCAGCGGGCCGATGACCGCGGCGAAGGCCGCGCCGTGGTTGATGCCGAACACGCCCACCGCCACCGCGATGGCCAACTCGAAGTTGTTGCTGGCAGCCGTGAACGACAGCGTGGCCGACTTGGCGTAATTGGCCCCGACCTTCTTGCTCATCCAGAAACTGACCATGAACATGACCACGAAGTAGATCAGCAGCGGGATGGCG
Source organism: Planctomycetota bacterium (assembly GCA_026386995.1). The sequence goes on from JAPLMO010000012.1 coordinate 5,581, forward strand.
ATCCGTACCACGTCCAGCGGCTTGGCGATGATCTTCTGGCCCTGCATCGAGAACATCACCACGATGGTAAACAGCAAGGCAATGAGCGTGACGGGTGAGATCTTGGGGATGAACCGGCCGTGATACCACTGCTTGCCCTTGGCCTTCACGAGGACCA
>JAPLMO010000119.1 GCA_026386995.1 Planctomycetota bacterium
AGGTCCAGGCGGAACTGACGCGGACGCTGGACCGCGAGAACGCCCTCCTGAAGCAACTGCGCGAAGACAACAAGACCCTCAAGGTCCGCAGCATCACGGACGGCCTGACGGCCCTCTACAATTACCGATACCTGATGGAGTGGATGAAGACGGAGTTCAAGATCAGCCGCCGCTACGGTCACGACCTCTCGATGCTCATCGCGGACATCGATTTCTTCAAGCGCGTCAACGACGACAACGGCCACCCGTTCGGCGACCTCGTGCTGAAAGAGATCGCAGTCATCCTGAAACGCTGTGCGCGGGACTCCGACCTGGTGGCCCGCTACGCCGGCGACGAGTTCGCCGTCATCTGCCCGCGCACCGGCCGCAAGGAAGTCCAGGCACTGGCCCGGCGCATCCTGGCCTGCTGCCGCAAACACGAGTTCGTATGCGGCGAGCACCGCGTGCCGATCACCCTGAGCCTGGGCATCGCCACGTATCCGGAAGACGCCGAGGTGATCTCGCCCGAGATGCTGGTGTTCCTGTCGGACCAGGCCCTGTATCAGACGAAGCGCCAGGGGCGCAACGGCGTGACCTCCTGGCATGAAATAGACCCTCAGACGCGGCTGGCGATCCGTCGCGAGTTGCACGGCGCCAGCAACCCCCTGTTGGCCGACGACCCCAAAAGTCGGCTTGAACTGGCGGCAGCGGCCCGGCTGGTCGAAACCCCGGCGGAGGTGACCTCCCTCCGCCCTCTCCATTCCGGTGTGCCCCCCGCACCGGAACCCAGACCCGCCGTGCCTAAGCCTTGAGGAGAGCCGGCCGATTCATCCCATTCTCTCCGGAACCGGCTGGCTTTCCTCCAGTGGGGCGGTTGACGCAGGGACGATAGTCCCTGCCTAAGCGGCAGGCCGCGCGGCCTGCCGCAGTTTTTTGCGCCGGTGGCCGAAGCAGTGCGCAACGGCCAGCACGTCACCGCACGTTAGTAAGTAACCGGCTGGCCCGGTTCCAGCAGCGGCTTAAGTGGGCAACCTGCGCAGATCGGCGAGGCCTTCTTGCACTGACGCTTGCCAACCTCGACCAGGAGCGCGTGGTACTCCTGGAACAGGGCGACGCCTTCGGGCAGGTTGTCCTGCATGACGGACTGGATGTCTTCGTACGTAGCGTCCAGGTCGATCACGCCGTGGCGATAGAGGATGCGGGCCGTGTAGGCGTCGACGACGAAGACGGACTTGTGGGCCGCATAGAGGACTATCGAGTCGGCCGTCTCGGGGCCGATGCCTGAGACGGCGAGGACGGTTTCGCGCAGCGACGAGGCCCTGAGGGCGAAAAGTGCATCGAGGTCCCCGCCGAAATCGCGCATCAGCATGGTGATGAAGTTCTTCAGCCGCTTGGCCTTGATGCGGTAGTAGCCCGCCGGGCGGATCACTTCGGCCAGTTGCTCGGTCGGGATTTTGGCCAGGGCCGCGGGGCTCAGCAGACCGTCGCGTTTGAGGTTCGCGATCGCCCGCTCGACGTTCTTCCAGTTTGTGTTCTGCGTCAGAATGGCGCCGATGACGACCTCGAAAGGCGTCTCTGCCGGCCACCAGTGCTGTGGGCCATATGCCGCCAGCATCGCGTCGTAGAAGGCCCGGATTTTCTCGCCTGTGCGCATATCGCCCTCGGTGCGCCGCGCCCGCCCGCGGCTCGCGGCTGAACGGGTAGTTTAATCCACAATTCGCAATCCGCAATCCGCAATTGCATTTTTTGCACTGCGTGTTACATTCCCCCGAATGCCTCGCGCCAAACGAACGCGAAAGCCGTCGCCGGCGCCCGCCAAGCCCCCGCGGGCCGGCGGGTTCCTGACCGACACCGCTGCCGCGCGGCCGCTGGCGAGCCTCATATTCCTCTCGCCCCTCTTGGTCGCGTACGTCGTGGGCCTCATCTGGGTGCGGCCGGACCTTGCGGCGACCGCCGAC
>JAPLMO010000102.1 GCA_026386995.1 Planctomycetota bacterium
CAAGTAGTTGCCGATATCTGAGGCCGAGCCGGTATATCCGATGAGGCCGTACTCGCCGCCGGGGAGTCCGGTGGACACTTCAATGATCGTGCCGCTGTCGGCGGTAAGGTTGCCGGTGACGTTCAAATAGTCTTTAACGCTTGTGCTGGTGATATCGAAGTAGCCGATGGCGCCCGCACCAAACGTCAACCCGCCGCCGATGTTCAGGGTGCCGGTGGTGCCGATGGTCGCACCGGTGATTCGGTTGACACGGCTGGTGGCAGCAGTGGCGTTAACCGTGACGGACCCGTTAATCGTGCCGATGCCGCCGAGGGTGGCGGTGGTGCTGTCAACATTATTGGCGACGGAAACAGCGCTGGAGGCATGGGTGCTGCCGTTAATGAGCAACGTGCCGGCGGTGACGCGGGTGGCGCCGGTGTAGGTGTTGGTGTTGGTGAGGGTCAGGGTGCCCGTGCCGATCTTGGTGATCACAGCGCCCGTACCGCTGATGACGCCGCTGTAGGCCGTGTCCTGGTTGTTGTTGCCTACCGAGAGGGTTTTCGTTGCTGAAAGTGTGTTGGGCAGGCTTTTGGTTCCCTTCAGGCCACCGAACTTATAGTCCCCAGTGAGTTGAAATTCAATGTTTCCACTATAGTTGTAGTCCAGCGTGGAGTTTTGCAACGCATTGAGATTTTGCATCTGCAATCCGCCGCTGATAATCCTAGTGTCGCCTGTGTAGGTGTTCGCGGCAGAAGGTCTGAACCCATTATTCTGAATGTCAAAAATCAAACCGCCAGTGCCGCTGATGACACCACCCCACCCCGCCCAACCGTTACCATTCTGTTTTCTGATAGTTTGCATGCCGGCACCGAGCGTAATTCCGCGGTTGGCATTGTAAGTGGTCGAACCGGATGTCCCGGAGGCCAACTGAAGGACGCCGCCGTTATTGATGGTGATGTTGGCGGCTTGGAATGATACCGGCGCGGCACCCAATATGCCATCGTCGGCGTTGACCCCTCCGCCCGAGCGGTCCGGGAGCGCCAGCGTGCCGCCGTTGATGACGATGCCGCCGTTGAAGGTGTTGCCGGAATTGCTGACCGTAAGCGTGCCGGCGCCGTCCTTGGTCAAAGCCAGCGTGCCGGCGGCGCCATTCTGAAGTTTGCCGCCGAAGGTGCTGGTGCCCGACGCATTGTTGACGGTCAGGGTAACGGTGCCGGCTACGCCGTTTTCTACGATCGGCGTGCCGACCGTGGCATTGGTGTTCAGCGCGCCGATGGTGACGCTGTAGCCGTTGAGTTGGAGTTTGCCGGTGCTGGACGGACCGAAGGTGATCGTACTGTCGGCTGGCAAACCGCCGGGGGCGCCCAACTGGGCGGTGCCGCCGTTAATCGTCACCGCCGAGCCGGCTGCCATGGTGCCGGCGAACTGGGTGGTACCGGCATACAAAGTCGTCGGGCCGTTGTAGCCGTTCGCGCCGGAGAGAATCAAGGTCCCGTCACCGACTTTCGTGAGGCCCGCTGAGCCGGTGATCGCGCTGCCGATGGTCAGACTGCTCCCCGTGCCGGTCAAGACGATACCTTCGACCGCGCCGAAGGCGAGTGTTCCGCCGCCGCCGGTGGTGGTGATGCCGGTGGTCGCCCCGCTCGAGACGATGCCGCCGCTGGCAAGGGTGAGTGTGCCCGTGCCGTCGACGCTGCCGCCGGCGCCGAGGTTCAGCGAATTGAGGCTGGTTACCCCGTCGATGCCGGTGATCGCGGTGGTAATCCTGGCATTGTCGAGGGTCGCGTTGAGGTTGGCGAAGGTGGTGACGACTTCACTCGTGGCGAGGAAGCGCAGCCCATAGGTGGCATCATGGGTCAGGAAGTCCGTGCCCGTGCCCGTGGCGCTGGTGTCGCCGATCGCCCAAGGCAGGATTCCCATCTGCGTGCCGGAGGTCGCGGTGCTGCCGGTGAAGGTGGGCGCGGTCGTCACGGCAATGTTGGCGCTGTTGAGCGTCTTGCCGGCGATGGTGTTGACGCCGAGGTTGGTGCCGCGAACCAGCACGATGCCGCCAGCCGTGCGGGTAAAGCTGCCGGCGGTCAAGGCGGCGTTCTTGCCGGTGTCCGGAGTGAGGGTAATGGTGCTGGAGCCGGAACCGATGCTCAGGGCGTTGGTGATGACGTCATCGGTATCGCCAGCGCTGGTGCCCGCGACGGTCAGGATGGCATTGTTCAGCGCAACGCTCTGGGCGCGGCCGACGGACGCCACAGGTGTGCCGGAGGCGCTGTCGATGGCCAGCGTGACGGCGGAGTTGATCGTGAAATCGGAAAAGGCGCTGCCGCCGGTGAAGGTGCTCAGGTTCAATTTTCCGGTGCTGATCGTCGTGCTGCCGGTATACGTATTCGCACCGGAAAGCGATACCGTGCCCACCTGGGCGCCGGAATTGATCGTGACGGCCTGGGTGCCGGCGGTGCCAAGGATACGGCCCGTGACATCGAGGATGGTGCTGGCCGTGTTATTCGCGTTGATGCTGAGGTCCTTGTTCAACGTGATGTCGCCGGCGTAGGTCACTTTGTTGCCCGCTCCGGTGCCGGTGGCCCCGCTGTAGAGGATCGCTTGGCCAGTGCCGCCGCTCTGCACGGTGATCGGGTTGTTCAGCGTTTTGCCGGCCGTGTCGATCGAGATCATGGCGTTCGTGGTGCCGGTCGTATTGCCCAGCAGGAATATCTTGGACGTGTCGGGGGAACCAGTTAAATTATCAAGAATCGGGTCCGTCACGTTGAGTTTCAAAGCGCCCCCGTAGACCTTGACGCTTCCGGTGCTGGTCATTGTTATCGCCTGGGAGATGTTGATATCGCAAACATTCTTGGCAAAGTTGGTTCCCACGACATAGGCTCCATCCATGATCAGATCCCCGCCGACACTGACGTTTGAACCCGCAAGGATTTGCAGGTGCGTTGCGCGGACATTCCCGCCATTAGTTGTTGCGTTAACCAGGTTGCCTCCGATGGCAACGGTGTTCTTCAGTTGGATAGAACTATCGCCGCCGAAGACTGCTTTGAAGTCGCCGCCGATCGTCCAAGCACCTTGGAACACCTTAGAATTGTTATTTTGCCCATCATTAAGATACACACCGCCAGCGACGGTGTTAGTGTCGCCCGGGGTGGTGCTGCCAAAAGTGAACGAGCCAAAGTTCTGGCCACTCGCATAGGTGCGAAAAGCATTGTAGGCGGTGCTGGAGATGGTTATCTTACCGGAAATGGTCAAATAGCCGCCGTCGCCGGGCTGTTTATTGATGACGAGTCCGAGCCCGCCGGCTCCGCCCGCATCGGTCACGGCGGCCGATATGACCATGTTGATAGGCCGGCCATCGAAGAGGGGGTTGATGCTATTGAGCGTCAGCGTTCCGTTTGTGAACGTGTAGTTGGTCGTGCTGTTATTGGGGAAGCCGGTAACCGTCAACGCGTCGATGGTGCGGGTTACCCCGCCCAGATCGACGATGCCGACGCCGGTGGCTGCGGTAAACGTGGCCGTATCGGCCGGACCGGGAATGCCGTTGCCCGGGCTGGCGAGGTCCCAGTTGACCTCGTCGCCCCATAGGAGATTGGCGTTCCCGTTGTCCCAGGTTCTGATGTCGGCCTGGGCGTTGGTGGCCATCAATCCGGCCAGCGCGGCAAGCACGACGGCCGCGAGCCAGCGGCATGCCCGAGATCCGGCCTTGCGGCGCCCAGCCGCGCTGGCCAACCCAAGTCCCAGCAGACTCATCGTGCTGCGGCTAAACATGACTCTCTCCTTGACGTGACCAGACATGACCCTGGTTACATGGAAATAGTTTGAACGCCCCCCTGCGAGTGCGCAGGGGGCGTCTATCGCCACTGAGGAGAAATGTGTTGGTGCCCTGACTGTCATCAAGGCCCCCCAAATCCAACCGCCCAGAACCGCCACCCCCTGGGGGTGGCCGAAGGAGATTTGACCTGAGCGTACGGCGTGAGGAAGTATAACCTACATTATGGGCGAAAGCAAATCGCGAAGGGATTTTTTTGGTGCTCCACCAGCGGCCATTCTGACCGGCCTGCCCAAATTGCCCAGATTGCCAATCTCGCAGGCTTCGGCCCCCCGGAATCGCCGCAAGGCAGTTCCTTGTCTTTGTTTAGTTTTTCACTCTACATTCTTCACTCTGCGCTCCGGTTCTCGGTTGCCGCCGGTCCACCCCGCGGCAGTGCCGCGGGCTTGTTTCTGGTTCCCTGGCCTGCCCGCCTCTGGCGGGTTCCCACTTCCCACCTGCGCCGTTGCCGTTGCCTTTGTTGAGTTCTTCACTCTGCATTCTGCACTCTGCACTTCGCCCCCCCCCAAAAAAAGGGGACACCTATGACGCCTGTGAAAGATTTCACGAACGTAAGTGTTTTTGCAAAAGTGCCACTTACGTCACTGGCGACCCCTCAAAAACCGACGCGGAAGGCTCAAAACACTATCAAGTTCTGATCAAAAACCGTAAAAAGTGATCAAAAAGGCTCAAGTTTCGTCTTACCCATCTTAACATTTTAACGCGCCACCCCCTCTGGCGCTAGCGCCAAGGCCATTTTTGCCTTTTCGGACCCCCAAAAAGGGGGTGCGCCGCTCTAATAATTGACGTAAGTGTTTCTGCAAAAACGCGACTTACGTCAACGGCCAAAACAGCAGCCGAGAAAGTTCAAGGTTCAAAGTTCAAGGTTCAAAGTTCAAGGTTCAAAGTGAACGGCCAGCGGCGGGACACGCCAGAGGCGGGCAGGCCCGGTACTCGGCAACAACGAAGAGGCTCGCGGCGGGGGCCGCGGACTCTCGCAAGTACCCTCAGCGCCTGCCGCGCGAAGCCACGCAGCATCAGTGGTACAGGTGGCACGAGACCAAGTGCTCGGGCTCGTTGGCGGCCGGAAGCAGGAGCGGCACCTCGGCCGGGCAGCGCTCGAACACCCACGGGCAGCGCGGGTGGAACGGGCAGCCGGGGGGCGGGTTAAGGGCGCTGGGCACTTCGCCGCGCGGCACGATGCGGCTCTTGGCCTGCCGGGGGTTGGCCCGCGGGATGGCCGACATCAGGCACTTCGTATACGGGTGCAGGGGCTCGGCGTAGAGGCGCTCGGCGGGGGCCTGCTCCACAACATGCCCCAGGTACATGACGGCCACGTCGTCGGAGATGTGGCTGACGACCGCCAGGTCATGGGCGATAAAAAGGTACGTCAGGCCCAGTTCCTCCTGGAGGCGTTCCAGAAGTGTGAGAATCTGAGCCTGGATCGAGACGTCCAAGGCGCTGACGGGCTCGTCGCAGACGATGAACTTCGGGTCGAGCGCCAGTGCCCGCGCGATGCCGATGCGCTGCCGCTGGCCGCCCGAGAACTCGTGCGGATAGCGGTTCCGGTAGGCGGGCGCGAGGCCCACGTGCTCCAGCAGTTGAGCGACGCGGTCCTCCAGTTCCCGCCCCCGAGCCAGGCCGTGGACCCTGAGGGGCTCTCCGATGATGCCGCCCACGGTCATGCGCGGGTTCAGGCTGCCGTAGGGATCCTGAAAGATGATCTGCATGTGGCGGCGGAGTTGCCGCAGTTCGCCCGGCGGCAGGTCGAAGACGCTCTTTCCTTCAAACGCGACCGTGCCCGCCGTGGCGGGGATCAGCCGCAGGATCGTGCGGCCGGCCGTCGTCTTGCCGCAACCCGACTCGCCCACAAGGCCGAGGGTGCGTCCGCGGCGGATCGCAAAAGAGACCCCGTCGACGGCCTTCACGTGGCCGACCGTGCGGCCCAGCAGGCCGCGCTTCACGGGAAAGTGCGTCTTCAGGTCGCTGACCTGGAGGAGCACATCATCGAGTTTCGCATTGGGTTCAGGGGCGATCATTTGTAGAGCGGCTCCCCTCGGGTTCTCATGTCGACTACTCGGCCGGCGTACCAGCACGCGGCCGTATGGCCTGCGACATGCAACTGAAGCGGCGGACGCTCGATGGCGCACCTCGCGCCGTCCGAGAGCGGGCACCGCGGATGGAACGGGCACCCCGGCGGAATCGCCAGCGGGCTCGGCACCGTGCCTGGGATGGCGGCCAGCGGGCCGCGATGCTCCAGGCTCGGCCGGCTGCGGAACAGACCCACCGTGTACGGGTGCAGCGGATTGTCGAAGAGTTCCTGGACGTCGGCCTCCTCGACGATGCGGCCGGCGTACATCACGCAGACGTGGTGGGCGACCTCGGCCACGACGCCCAGGTCGTGCGTAATCAGCAGGATGCTCATGCCGATGTCGGCCTGGAGTGCCCTCAGGAGGTCGAGAATCTGGGCTTGGATGGTCACGTCGAGGGCGGTCGTGGGCTCGTCGGCGATCACCAGTTGCGGCCCGCACACCAGGGCCATGGCGATCATGACGCGCTGCCGCATGCCACCCGACATCTGGTGCGGGTACTCGCGGATGCGGGCCTCGGGGTCGGGGATGCCGACCTTGCGGAGCATCTCGATGGTCTGCTCCGTGGCTTCATAGCGGCCGACCTTCTTGTGGAGAACGACGGCCTCGATAATCTGGTCGCCGATCATGAAGACCGGGTTGAGGCTTGTCATCGGCTCCTGGAAAACCATCGAGATGCGGTTGCCGCGCACCCGGCGCATCTCGGCCTCCGACAGGCCGAGGAGGTCGGTCGAGCCGAGGCGGACCGAGCCGGCAACGATGCGGCCGGGCGGGTCGGGAATCAGGCGCAGGATCGACAGAGCCGTGACCGTCTTGCCGCAGCCCGACTCGCCCACCAGCGCCAGCGTGCGCCCGCGCGGAATGGCGAACGAGACGCCCTCGACGGCGTAAGAGACGCCTTCGTCGGTGAAGAAGCGTGTGGTCAGGCCTTCGACGCTCAGCAATATGTCGGCCGATTCCGTCAATCGAGCCTCCTCGCAGTGAAAATGGTGGGTGCATAGCACCCACCCTACATGAACTTAGCCGGTCGCCCCGCCGAATCGAGCCTTCGACTTGGCGACCACGCGCCGCGCAAGCGCGGCGGCTAAATGTTTGGTGGCTAAATTTTCAACTTCGGGTCGATGGCATCGCGGACGGCCTCGCCCAGCAGATTGTACAAGAGCACGGTGATGAATATGGCGGCGCCGGCCGAGCCCCAGGCCCACCACGTTTCGAGGTGCTGGCGTCCGTCATTGAGGAGTTCGCCCCAACTGGGCGTCTGGACGAGGTTCAGGAACGCCAAGTTGACCTCGATAAAGATGGCGCCGGCAATGCCAAAGGTCGCCGCCACCAGGATTGGCGCCATGCCGTTGGGCACGGCGTGCCTGAGGAGCAGCCGCCACGTCGGAATTCCGAGTGCCCGTGCCGCGGTCATGTAATCCTCGTCGCGGATCCGCAGCAACTCGGCGCGCATATAACGGTAGTAGCCGGTCCATCCCGTCACGCCGATCACAAAGACCACGGCCCAGAGCGGCGGGACCCACGACGGCATGACCGCCAGGATAATGATGATGAGCACAATCTGCGGGATAAACATGACGATCTCCGCCACCCGCATCAGGATAAGGTCCACCCACTTGCCGAAGTAGCCGCTGATCGCCCCGAGCGTCACGCCGATGCCCGCACCGATGCCCACGGCCACGAAACCGATCGTCATCGCCGTGCGGGCGCCGTAGAGGACCAGCAGCAGGATGTCCTGGCCCAGGCGGTCGGTCCCCAGGGGATGCTTCCACGAAGGCGGCTGGTTCTTGCCGGGCAACGATTCGTAGCCCGGGAACCTGGCCGTCGGGACGAGGGGGAACCACGCGGACTCGGCCTCGTTGGCCCGCTCGAGGTAGAACCCGTAGCGGCGCTCCGTCGTCCGCGCCGCCAAAAGCACCAGGGCCAGCGCCAGCAACACGCCCGCGTACGTGAGCAGCGTCCACTTCCACGCGCTGGCGCCTTTTCGCTCGGCGCGGCGGCGAAGCAGGCGGGCCGTCAAAGGCAGGGCCGGCGCGAGCAGGAGCGCCGCGATGGCTGCGTACTCCCAGGCCGTCAGGTAGTGGAAAATGGGCCACGAGACCTCGCCCTTCTCGACCCAGCGGATGGGCACCTCGCCGGCGATGAACGGCGCCATGATCGCGCTCACGGCCAGAATCGCAATGATCACCAGGCTGACCATGGCCCCGGGGCGCTTGCGCAACTGGCGCCATACGATCTCGCCGTAGGAGCGGGACTGCACGGCCGTCGGGACATCGGTTGTCGGCACCAGGCTACTCATATCGCACCCGCGGATCGGCCCAGGCATACAGGATGTCGCCAATCAGAAGGAAGACGAGCGTCAGCAAGCCGTATAGCAGGACCTCCGCCATGATGAGCGCCAGGTCGTAAGCCTTGGCGGCTTCAACCAGCAAGAGGCCCGTCCCCTGGATGCTGAAGATGTATTCCACAATGACGCTGCCGCCGATGAGGCCCGGAATGGCCAGCACCATCATGGTGATCATCGGCAGGAGGCTGTTGCGCAAGGCGTGGCGGTAGACCACCTGCCCCTCGGGCAGCCCTTTGGCGCGGGCCGTGCGGACGTAGTCGGCCCGGAGATTCTCCAGAAGGCTCGCCCGGCCCATCTTCGCCAGGTAGGCGAATCCGCCGTACACCAGGCAGATGACCGGTAACGTCGCGTGCCACAAGATGTCCGTGACGTACTTGCCCAACGTGAACTTCTCGTACCCGAACGTGTGCAGTTTGCCGATGGGGAACCACTCGACCCCTTGCCCTCCCATGCCAAGGTAGGCGATCAGGAGCGTCCCCGCCAGAGTGGCAGGGATGCTCCACAGCGCCAGGAACATGACCGACGACAGCCGGTCGAACCACTTGCCCTGGTACCGCGCCGCCGCAAAGCCGGCCGGGATCGCAATGATGAAAATCAGCACTTCCGAGATGATGTTGAGCGTGGCGGTCACGGGAATGCGCTCGAGGATCAGCAGGAGCGGGTTGCGGCTGCCGGCGGAGGTCCGGAACTTGATGCTCTCGCCGAAGTCGCCGCGCACCAGGTGGCCGAACCAACTGACGTACCCGACGGCGGCGCTGGCGACCTTGTCGGTCGAATCGACGGTCCAGAACCATGCCCCGGCGGGCTTCTGCGTCCATGACTTCTCGGTGCCGAACAGCCGGTCGCGCAGGAAGTGATACTCGATCAGGCCCAGGCGCTCGCGGATCTTGTCGGCCGACTCCTTCATCGCCTTCGGGTCGATGTTGCCCGACTGGTTGCGGATCATCGCTTCGATCGGGTCGCCGGGGGCCAGGCGCACAATGAAGTAGACGACCATCGTGATGCCGATCAGGGTCGGTATCATCAGGAGGAGCCGCTTGATGATATACGTCTTCACGGCTTGCCTCCCCCCTCACCCGAAGCGGCCTTCGGGGCGGCCTGCCCGGCCGCGGCTCCGTCCTTGCCGATCCACCATTCCAGCGGAAACATGCCCATCTTGTGCACGCGGGCATCCTTGATGCGATTCGACACAAGCCGCAGGCTCTGGCGGTCGAACAGGAAGGTGTAGGGCTGTTCCCGGTGCAAGAGTTGCTGAAACTGGTGATACATCTCGTTGCGTTTATTTTCATCGAGCGTCATGCGGGCGGTCACGATGAGGCGGTCGGCCTCGGCATTCCTGAAGCCGGTGAAGTTCGAACTCCGGTCGGCGATCTGGCTGGAATGGAAAATCTGGTACGGGTCCTCTTCCACGCCGCCTCCGCCCCACGCGAGCATGACAACGTCGAAGTCGCGGTTGTCGAGTTTGACGGTGAAGATCGACCACTCGCAGAATCGCACGTGCATGTCGATGCCCATGCGGCGGAATTCCTCGCCGATCACGCGGACCATGTCGCGCGTGTTCTGGTCGCTGCCGGGCGAGGTGAACTCAAACTCGAACCGCTCGCCCTTCTCGTTCTCCAGCCAGCCGTCGCCGTTGCGGTCCTCCCACCCGGCCTCCTTCAGGAGCCGCCGGGCCGCCTCGCGGTCGAAAGGCCATGGCTTGACGCTCTTATCGCGTTGCAGGCTCTCGGGCCAGAACGGGCCCGTCGCCACCCACCCGATGTCGTGGTTTATATACTTCAGGAGCTGCTCGCGCCACACCAGGTGCGTCATCGCCAGGCGCACGCGGCGGTCGTTGAACGGCGGGCGGGCGTTGTTCCACCCGATGTACGAGTACCCGTTCAGGTGCGACGTGTAGCGAAGCGACTGGAACCGCTCCTGAACGTCCTTGCGGTCCCGCAACTTTACGAACCATTCGGGCGTCACCGGAAGGAAGTCCAACTCACCCGCCAGAATCGCCTGGACCGACGGCTGTTCCTCCAGAATGAAGGTGTAAACAATTTCGTCGAACGCCGGGGCGTTGCCCCAGTAGTTCTTGTTCCGCTTCAGGATGATGTGCTGGCCGGTCTTCCAGTCCCCTTTCGTGAACGTGTAGGGGCCCGTGCCGACCAGCAGGTCGTTGATGTCGTTAAACGTATTCGGGTCCGTGAACTTATACACATGCTTGGGCAACACGACGATGCCGCTGAGTTCCAGGCTCAGAAAATACGGCTTTTTCCAGACAAACCGCACCGTCCGATCATCCACCTTTTCGCAGCCCTTGCAGTCCTCGAAATAGGAAGCGCGGTCCCGGCAGTCGATCTTGGGATTAATCGTGGTTTCGTAGGTGAAGACCACGTCGTCGGCCGTCACGGGCATGCCGTCGGAGAACTTCGCCTTCGGGTTCAGGTGGAAGGTGATGACGAGGCCGTCGGGCGAGACCTCCCACTTTTCCGCCAGGACGCCGACGAACTCCAGCGTGTCGGGGTCGCGGTCAATGAGGGACTCAAAGACGTACTCGTTGACGTAGCGGGCGTACATGTCCTTGTAGGTCAGCGGATTAAGGGTCTGCGGCTCGGCGTTGAAGTTCCCGCGCAGCGTGCCGCCCATCTGCTCGGGCGTGAACTTGGGCGGCTGCATGGCCGTGGCGTCGGCCGCGGGCAAGAAGAGTGCGCCGAAAAACGCGAGCACGAGGATGGCATGCCCGGACTTTGCGCGGCGGGTCTCCTGACCCGCCGCGCGAGATCGCCCTTCCAGACGCGCGGATACCGATCTCGTGCGCGGCGGGTCAGGAGACCCGCCGCGCAAAGTATCAATCGCCGTGGGCATGCCACCCGCGGCCGCCGGCCGCCGGGCAATTCGCGATCCGCAATCCGCAATCCGCAATTGTCCTACTCCGGCCACTCGCCCGTGAAAACTTCCTCAACCGGCCCCGTAAGCGTGACGGGCGCGGCATCGTCGGGCCACCCGGCCTGAAGGTCGCCGCCGGGCACGTGCGCGAGAATCCGCCGGCCCGTGCGTCCGGTCAGCACGCCCGCGACGCACACCGCCGACGCCCCCGTGCCGCACGCCAGCGTGATGCCGCTGCCTCGCTCCCACGTCCGCATCCGCACCTCCCCCAGCGAGACGACCTCAACGATGTGCACGTTGATCCGCTCCGGGAAGAGTTTGTGGTTCTCGATCTTCGGGCCAACCTGCTCCAGGGGCCAGCCGGCGACCTGGTCCACATAGAAGACGGCGTGCGGGTTGCCCATGTTGACGCAGGTCATCCAGAGGGTCTGCCCGCCGACGGTCAGCGGCACGTCGACGAGGCGCTCGCCGTCCAGGGCCACCGGGATGAGTTCGGCCTCAAGCCGTGGGCGGCCCATGCCGACGCTGCCGCGTGAAATCCTGCCGGAGGCGTCGCGAAAGAGCGTGACCTCCCGCAGGCCCGCGTTGGTCTCGACCTTGACGACGCACGTGCCCTCGCCGGGCTCGCAGGGGCCGCCGACGGCCGTGACGAGGCCCCGCTCGACGGCGAACTTCGCCAGACACCGCACCCCGTTGCCGCACATCTGGGCCTCGGAACCGTCGGCGTTGAAGATGCGCATGCGGATATCGCCATCCTTGCGCGGCGGCAGGGCCAGAATGAGGCCGTCGGCGCCGACGCCGAAGTGGCGGTCGGAGATTTTCACGGCCAAGGCGGCCGGATCGAGCACCTGCTCCTCCAGCCCGTTGACGTAAATGTAGTCGTTGCCCGCGCCGTGCAGTTTGGCGAATCGCATTCCGTAGACCCTTCACTCTGTAACGTTCTGGTAGTCCGTCAACTTTGATTGTGCGGGTGCCACGGCTGCGCAGTTTGCAGCCGTGCGTCCGTGCCGACGACCACGGCTGCAAACTGCGCAGCCGTGGCACCCACAGAGTCAGTCGTGACAGGCTACTAGCGGGCCAATTATAGTTTCGCAGGGAACGCCTTGGCCAGAGAAAAGGGAGGCAGGGGGTACTGTTCATTTTTACCTCTCCCGCCGCGGCGTCATTCGCTTGCCCGGCCCCCGCGTTCCCAGTATCATCAGGCGGCTCGAAGGGTCCGATAACACGAAATTTGCCTCAAGGAGCGGAAACCGCCATGCCGATAACCCTGCTGGTCCGCCGGAAAGCGGGCTGTGAGGATCTTCCCCTGCCCCGATACATGAGCGAGGCGGCGGCGGGAATGGATATTTGTGCGGCCGTCGAGGGGCCTGTGCCCCTTGAGCCGGGCGAAATCAAACTCATCCCGACCGGCCTGTACGTTGCGGTTCCGCCGGGGCACGAAGTGCAAGTGCGGCCGAGGAGCGGCCTGGCCCTGAAGCACGGGCTGGTGATCGTCAACTCGCCCGGCACGATCGATGCGGATTACCGCGGCGAGGTCGGCGTGATCGTGGGGAACATCGGCCGCGAGCCGTTCACCGTCACGCGGGGCCTGCGCATCGCGCAACTCGTGGTGGCGGCGGTCGCCCAAGCCGACGTTAAGGTTGTGGAGGAACTGCCGGAAACCCGCCGCGGCGACGGCGGATTCGGGCACAGCGGTACGCATTAGCCCCCGCCCATGCGGGCGGGGCCGTGCGGCGCCGAAAGCGAGGGCTTAAGTGGATCCGTCTATCAGCCGCACCGCCAAAATCGGCGCTGTCGTCACCCTTTTCGTCAGCGCCTTCCTGATGGTATCGCTCCTGTCGTTCGACCCGGCCGACCCGCCCGGCCACAGCGTCTATCCGCCCAGCGCCAAGGCGCAGAACCTTTGCGGCGCGGTCGGGGCGCATGTGGCGTGGACCATCTTCGCGGCCATCGGCGACGGGGCGTACCCGATGCTCCTGTTCTGCATCGCGGGGTCGTTTCTGTGGATCTCCAGGATCAGCCTCGACGACAAGGTCTTCCGGGCCATCGGGGCGGTCCTGCTGGTGCTAGACATGACGGTCGCCTCGGCGATGATCCCGGTCGAGGCGCGGATGCCGGAGTCGAACGGCGGCATCCTCGGCCTTGGTATATGGCAATATCTTGAGCCAAGAATGGGCGCGTTCGGCACGGTCCTCCTGATGCTGCCCGTGGCACTCGTGGGCCTCATACTGCTGACCGACACCCTCCTGGTGACCGTGCCAGTGCTGATCTTCCGGTGGCTTAAAGAGCGCGCCAGCGGCCCGGCGAAAGCCCTGGCGGCGGCGTCGTTCTCGGGCGCCGGGGCCGCCATCGGCCGGCTGGCGGGCGTTCCCGCCGGGGCCGGCGGCGGCGCAGCCGTGGCCGAGGCCGAGGAAGACGACGAGCCGCGGCCCATCGTCCGCAAACAACGCAAACCCGCCGCCGAGGCCGCGAAAGACGAACCCTCGGCCCGAAAACCCAGGGACGCCGCGCCAGAGGAGAAGGCCGGGGAGTCCAATCGCAGCCGCAAGGCCGCCCGCGATGAGGCCGAGGAACCCAAAGACGAGGCCGCCCCCCCTGCCTCGTTCTCGCCGCCGCGCCAGGTCATCATCCGCCACGCCCGGCCGGCCCTTGCGAAACAGGCCGCGGAGGACGAGGATTTCGCCTTCACGCCGCCCCCGTCCACGCCCCGCAACCAGGAGTACCAGTTGCCGGGGTTGGACCTGCTGGCTGACCCCACGTACACCGAGGCGGCAGATAAGGAATCGCACATCCGCGAGCAGGCGGAGGTGCTGACCAAGACGCTGGCGGAGTTCGGCGTCGAGGCCGGCGTCGTGGCGATCGAGACCGGCCCGGTCGTGACGCAGTACGAAATCGCCCTGGCGCCGGGCATCAAGGTCGGCAAGGTCATCAGCCTCT
>JAPLMO010000292.1 GCA_026386995.1 Planctomycetota bacterium
CCTACGAGTTACCCAGGGACTCTTCGGCCGCGGCCCCCCGCCGCCCCGCCGCTGATCACCCCTGGCGCCAAGGCTTCGAAAAGAGGACAGTTCTACTTTGCGGAAAACCGGACGTTTCTACTTTGCGTTGACACAAGGCGAATAACTCTTGACTCTTTTTGCGGTGCGGCCGAATATGTCATCTGCCAGATTCGCCGTATCCGTCTCACGACCGCCGTTAAGGAGAACGTCATGGCTGACGAGGTGAAGGAACTTCAGGGTATCGATTGGCGCCGGACGTTTGCCTTTCTGGAGATCCTGCGGTCATTCCGCCTGTCCGCGAACCCCTTCAAGATCGCCCTCTGTTTCCTCGGGCTTGTTGCGAGCATCGGGATCGGCGTGCTGGTGGACCAGATTCCCGGGGTCGGGCAGACGAACGTCGTGGGCACTGTTTCGATCGATTACCGCCTGGCGACGATGGGGCTGGAATCGAGCGGTCGCACCAGTTTCTACGATAACATCCACTTCATTATCGAGAAGACGCTCTGGGGCCGTTGGGCGATACCCTACGTGGACGGCCGGTCGTGGGGCGATTTTTCGGCGTTCGTATCGGCCCCGATCAGCGCGGCGTGGCAGTGCGTGTCGCTGGCGATAGCGTACTGGCAGAACGCGCCCCTCTTTGCGCTGATCACTATGGTCCTGATGTTGGCCGTCTGGGCTTTCGTCGGCGGCGCGGTGACGCGGATGACGGCCGTCCGCGTGGCCCGTGAAGAGAGCGTGCCGCTGAAGGAGGCGATGCGGTTCTCATGCGCCAAGTGGCCGAGCACGGCCACCTGCGTCCTGATACCGTTCGGCGTGCTGGTGCTGGTGGCGATCATGGCCTATCTGCCGGCGGGCGGCATCCTGGCGATCCCGTACGTGGGCGAGTATGCCGTCGGCCTGGCGCTGCCCCTGTCGCTGCTGATGGGCCTGGTCTGCGCGCTGGTGTTCATAGGCGGGACGTTCAGCGTGGGGCTCCAGTGGCCGACGATTGCGGCCGAAGGGTCGGACTCGTTTGACGCCATCAGCCGCAGCATCTCCTACATCTCCAGCCGCCCCTGGCGATACATCTTCTACACGCTCTTCAGCGCCGCGTACGGATGCCTGACGTTCGTCTTCGTGAAGTTTCTGACATTCCTGACGCTGTTTATCACGCACACGGGCATCGCGGCGTTCTGGACCGCCTTCACCCTGGGCAAGGGCGGCTCGGAAAACAAGATCCTCCGCCTGTGGGCCGAGCCCACGCTTTCCGAGCCGTGGCGCGTGATAAGCGCCGCCCAGCAGTCCGGCGCCGAGGCCTCGGCCCAGCACCTCTTTGAGTTCTGGATCTGGATCGCCATGGCCCTTGTGGCTGCGTTCATCATCAGTTTCTTCCTTACGTCCCAGACGATCATCTACTTCCTGATGCGGAAGGTTGTCGACGCGACCGACATCGAGGAAGTCTACATGGAAGAATCCGACGAGGATCTGCCGCTGGAGCGGAAGGCCGAGCCGTCGCAGGCCGTCAAGGCGGATGCGGCAGGCGCGAAGCTGCCCAAGCCGCCGAAAGCCTGATGCACGCTGGACGTGCAAAATACACGGGGTCGGGAGCCTGAGGCGCCTGGGTCCGCCTTCTTTTTGCCGTGCCTTATCACTACAACGCCGCTTTGCGCGGCGGGTCGGCCTCGGCGCCACCCAGATCACGGACGCCGGCGTGAAGGTGAAGCAGACGCTGCCCAAAACACTTATGTTTGGTCATTGACCGCCCGGTACGGGTCGGGTCAGTAACTGCATCGGGGGGGTGTCCTCACGCCGCACCCGCGCTGCGGCCAACGCCGCACGCGCACCGCGTAGCGGTGTGTACTTGCCCCCGGTGAAGGAAAGCCCTAGAATGTTTCGCAGGTAAGCGAGATCCGGGGGAGAAGGACCGGGCGAACAGGAAAGGACCTCTGTCATGGATAACAAGCAGGTGACGCGGCGTGAGTTCATTGGCGATACGGTCAAGGTGGCCGCAGGCGTGGCCGTCGGCCTTGGTGTCGCCGGGGCGCCCTGCGCCGTGGCCGCTCCGGCGGTCGATACGTCCAAGATCCCCAGCTACAACGGGAACATGGAGTATCGCCGGCTGGGCAAGACCAACCTCCTGGTCTCGGCGGTCTGCCTTGGCGGGCACTCCAGCAACAGCGACAAGGAGCGGCATGAGATCGTCAGCCGCTGCATCGATGCCGGCATCAATTACAGCGATGCGTGCTGTTACGAGGAAGTGATGCGGGATGCCAAGGCGCTCAAGGGCCGCCGCGACAAGATGTACCTGGCGTCTTCTCATTGCGAGAACGAGGTCCGCAACGAGAACTTCCGCTCCTCGAAGAAGTTGCTGGAGTCGCTCGACGTGCTCCTAAAGGATTCGGGCGAGGAATACACCGACTTCTGGCGGATCACCTGTTTCGAGCCAGGCGGCCGGCACACGTTCGACACGGCCTGCGAGGTCGTCGATGCGCTGGAGAAGGCGAAGAAGGCGGGGAAGGCCCGGCACGTCGGTTTCTCCTCGCACGACCGCCGCTGGATCAAGTTCATGATCGAGTATTTCCCGCAGGTCGAGGCCGTGTGTTTTCCGTTCACGACGATGAGCAAGACGGCGCCGACCGACAGCCTCTTCGACGCCCTCAAGAAGTGCGACGTGGGCGCGTTCGGCATCAAGCCGTTCGGGGCGGGCTCGCTCTTCCAGGGTGCAGCCGAGGAAAGCGACCGCAGGGCCCGCCTTGCGATCCGCTACATCATG
>JAPLMO010000453.1 GCA_026386995.1 Planctomycetota bacterium
CGCCAAGGCCGTTTTTGCCTTTTCGGACCCCCAAAAAGGGGGTACGCCGCTCTAATAATTGACGTAAGTGTTTCTGCAAAAATGCGACTTACGTTCGCTGCCAAAACGGCAGCCGAGAAAGTTCAAGGTTCAAAGTTCAAAGTGAACGGCGGACGGTGGGAACCGGAAAACGTCAAAGCCCGCAGCACAACCGCCCTATCCCCACACCCACCACGGGGCCTGGGCAATCGCCCCGTAAACGACCAGGTCGAAGGCCGCGTGGGCGGCCAAGGGCGCAAGGACGCTCCCCGAGAACTGCCTCAACAGGCCGAAAACGATCCCCCCCAGCACCGTCCAGATGGCTAGGAAGGGGTAGTTGATCTCCGCCGCGCCCGCCGGAAACGCGAAAAGCGCGGTCTTGTAGGCCGCATGGGCAACGGCCGCCAGCCCGACCGCCGCCGGCCAGCCGAGGCCAGCAAGGCTCCCCTGCACGTATCCGCGGTAGACGACCTCCTCGGCGGCGCCTATGAGGCAGGCCACGAGCACAAACGCCTCCAGCCCCCCAAGCGGCAGGAGGGCCATCCCCATGTAGACCCGATAGGTGGCTGCCAGGCCGCCGCCGACAACAAGGCCGGCCGCAACCAGCGCGAGAACCCTGGGGGATAGGCGTACGAGCCCGAGAAGTGCCCGGGCGGAAGGCGCCCCTGCCAGTGATCGCCCGATCACCACGGCCGCAACCACGAGGCCGGCGCCGCTCAGCAGGGTCCACGGCAACGGGGCGTGGACGGCGAGCGCGAAAAGGATCAATCCGGCCGCGGCCACGGCCGCTTCGGCCGCCTGTCGGGCAATTTTCGCCTCGCCACGGCGAGCCGCACGGGGCGAGTTGGCGACCGGCTCAGCCATGCTGCGGCCTGGCACGCATCCGCCGCCACGGCCGCGCGGCAAGCAGCCACGCGATCGCGGCCGCCGGGAAAATCGCGAGGAGCCAGCCGGAGCCAAGGCACATCGGCGCCGCCGGAACGACCATGGCGTCGGGCAGGACTTTCTGAAGCGCCTCCACGCCAGCGGTGGAATCCTTGGCGGCCGCGTCCGCGAGGGCGACGAACCGTAGCGACTTCAGCCCGCGCAGAACGTCCAGGTTCTTGTACGGGCCGATCAGGACCAGCGACTGTAGGCTCTTCAGGCCGGCGAGCGGCGAAAGGTCTTCCGCGCCCTCGCAAGCAACCAGTTCGAGCACCGCGAGGTCGGGGTGCTCCTTGACTGCGGCCGCAAACTGCTCTTTCGTGATCTTCTGCGGCAGGCCGAGCCAGCGCAGGCTTTTCAGGCCGGCGATGGGCGAGACGTCGGCCAGTTCCTTGTCCATGTTGAGGATGAGGGTCTTCAGGCCCGCAATCTTCTCCACACCTTTGATATCGACAAGCGTCTCGCACGCCAGTAGCGAGAGTTCTTCCAGGCCGGCCGGCGCGTCGGCAAGTGCGGAAATATCCTTCGCCTTCCATCCGAAGATCATCAGCGAGCGCAGGCTCGTCAGGCCCTTGGGCAGCGGCCCGGCCTTCTCGACATCCCAGTTGCCGATGACCAGCCGCCGCAGGGCCGGCAGGTCGGTCAGGAAATCGAGGCTGCCCTTCTCCCTGGCCGAGATGAGCAGCGTCTCGATCCGTTTCTGGTCGGCGAAGAGTTTGCGGGATTCCGGGGTCATCTCGATGTCGCCCAATATGAGCACGCGCGGCTTAAAGAGCGGGAGGACCTGGGTCAGGACCTCGACCTTCTGCACCTGGAGGGCGACGCCTGGGTTGGCTTCGGCGAGTTTTTTCACGAGCGGCAGGCGGTCGGCGTCGAGTTCGTCAGCCATAATGACAAACCGCAGGGCCGCAAGGTCCTGTGGCGACGCCTTCTCCAACCACTCCCAGCCCCCCGTGTGCTTCGCCAGCGCAACGGAGACGGTCTTGCCGCCGAGTTGGGTGCGCCATTCCTCAACGGTGAACTTCAGGGCCGCCCCGTCGCTTGCGCGGTACACGGTCCACACGCCGCCGATCAGGACGTCGCCGTCCCTGAGGAGCATTCCGCCGGACTTGCCCGCGGGCACCGCGGATTCCCACGTCAGGTACGAGGGGAACAGGTTGACCCATTTCGAGCCGCCCTCGGCCTTAGACTCGCCCTCGGGCTTAGCCTTGCCCTCGACCGGGACTTCCGGCTTTACGGTAACCTCGATCCGAACAGGTTGCGGCGGCTGCCAGCCCTGCGAGCCTGATTGCGGCGAGCACGACGCCAGAGCCGCCAGGCAAACCGTCGCCGCCACCAGCGCCGAGAGAACTAACATCTTTTTCGCTATCATGTTGATGTGCCCCCGTATAGGGTGTCCCTGATCCTCCAGCACCTCATAGCGCGGCGCCGATGGGTGATACCCCGCGGCTTCCGCCGCAGGCTCGGAACTATTGAGCCCTGCATTGTCAAAGGTACGGTAGTGAAAAGTTGTCATTCTGAGCGAAGCGAAGAATCTCGTCTTTCCCGCGGCGTCACAGCGAGATTCTTCGGCCCGCAAGCGGGCCTCAGAATGACAGCGCGTTCCTTTGGCAATGCAGCGGTCAATAAAGGCCCGCCGCATCAACTCCAACACTATCTTACTAGAACGACAGTTCATGTAGGGTGGGTGCTGTGCACCCACCATTTTCTATGGCGCGTACCCTCTCGCGCGGCAGGTCGGCAGGGTCTGTTGCCGAATTGCCGTTCATGTAGCGACATTGGTGGGTGCACAGCACCCACCCTACATATTGGGCAACAGGCCCGCAGGCCCGCCGCATCAACTCCAACACTCTCTTACTAGAACGACAGCACGCAGTGCCAGATAAACACGTAGCCGAGGGCGTCGACGTCCTGCCAGACTTAAGTGGCAAGTTCGGCGTCGCCCTGGATGGGCGGCAACTCTTTGAGTTTCTCTTCCCACGGGATGCAGACGCCGGGGGGGCGAACCGTCGTTTCGTGCTCGGGCATATCGGCGACTCCCTGTCAAAGAAGTTTCAAGTTTCAGGTTTCAAGTTTCAAGTTCGTGGTTCAAAGTGCGAATCGCGCGAGCGTTTCACCGTCACTTTGAACTTTGAACTTTTGACCTTCCACTTTGAACTTTGTTCTTTCAACTTTGAACTCTCAGTACACTCCGTACTCGTGCGTAAAGTCGGTCATCGCGCGGACGTTCTCGACCTTGGCGTCGTTCTGCATAATCGCGCTGGCGTCCATGATGTACGCGCCGTTTTTGGCCACGCCGTCAATCACGTGCTTGCAACGTTGGCGGACCTGATCGGGCGTGCCGAACGCGAGCAAATCGTTCGGTATGCCGCCGCTCAGGCAGAACCCGTCGCCGAGTTTGCGGCGGACCTCCAGGGGGTCGTCGCGGTCGCAGTGGTAGATGATGCTGCCGGCGGGCAACTCAGCGAACCGCTCCAGGTGTGCCGCCCACTTGCCCTCGGCGTAGAAGAGCACCTGGTGCCCGCGGCGCCAGATCTCCTGGAGGATGGGCTTCAGGGTGGGCCAGTAAACGGTCTCGAAGTGCTGCGGCGTGACGAACGGCACGCACCCGCGGTGCATCCAGATGCTGATGGGCACGTTTTTCGACGGGTCGGCGCCCGAGAGTGCCACCCACGCGAGGTGCGGCATGAGGGCCTCGCAGGCCTTGCGGACCTTGTCGGGCCGCTCCACCAGGTCCCACACCAGGCCGATGTAGCCGCGCAGTTTGTCGGCCAGGATGTCCATCGGGGCCTTGAGGATGCCCGCGATGGCCGAGACCGTGCCGCATTCCCGGCGCAGGCGCTCGCACTGGGGGCCGAAGGCGTTGAAGTATTGCATCATCGCCATGCCGCCCTTGACGAGGGCGAGGTTGCCGCGCATCGAGTTCGTCTCGCCGGGGCCGCGGATTTCGGTCGAGACGCGCGGCAGCCAGACGTTGTAGAGGAACCCCACCGGGTCGGCGATGAGGGCGTCGTACTCATCAACCTTCATATACGCGTTGTCTTCCGGCGGCTCCTTGTACTGGAACCCGAAGTCCTTGGAGATGTCTATGCCGGGGATCGCGTAGTACTTCAGGCCCAGGGCCTGCGTCAGGCCCGTCCAGACGTAGACCATGTTCGGAACGGTGGCGTCCCAGTCGAAATCGGCGGCACACTTGCAGGTGGCCTCGAATGCCTTGGTGTAATCGTGGGCCACCTCCTGGCAGGTGTAGCCGGCGTAGGTGGCGATGAACTCGGCGACGAACGGCCGGATGGGGATGCGGTCGGGCTTGCCGCCCCGCATCGCCGTGACGTAGCGCCGGAGGCGCTGCTGGTAGAGGGCTTCCATGTCTCGGGCCATGTGTCAGACTCCCGCTAGTAGTCCGTCAAACTCGTTTCTTTGAGTTGAAGCAAGCCGCGCGGTGGGCAGTCTTGCCCACCGCGCGGCAGGCAAGAGTACGTGCTTAGCGCTGTCATTCTGAGGCCCCGTTTACGGGGCCGAAGAATCTCGCCGTTCGAATGCTTGAGATTCCTCGCTCGCTGCGCTCGCTCAGAATGACAGACTTTACTCGCCCACCTACGGGTCTCCGGACCCGCCGCACACAACAAAGATTGTAACGCGGCGGCGGGAATGGACAAACGAAAACTGCTGCGGGCAACAACCGGGTGTGGCTGCGGATTCTGGCAGGTGGTTCCTTTCGTAGGGGCGGGCCTATGTGGCCGCCCTGCCTTTAGTGTGGCGGTTGACCCCAGCCAACTGAAACAACAGCCGGGCGGCCACATAGGGCCGCCCCTACGAAAGGATCACCTGCCAGAATCCTCGGTCACACCCGCCAGGGGTGCGGCGGTTAAGAGTCTCAAGAAAGCCCCTCAGGTCGCCGATGATTGCCAGTGGGTACGGGGCTTGTGCCCCGAAGTTGCAGGCCTTCACGCAAGAGGGTACGAACGGGTACGAAAGGAGTCGGACTATGGACGTGGTTATCTGCAAGGACTACGCGGCGATGAGTAAAGCGGCCGCAAGGGTGGTGGCCGAGGTCTTGAACCACAAACCCAACGCCGTCCTCGGGTTTGCGACCGGCAGCAGCCCCGTGGGGCTTTACAAGGAACTCATCCGGATGCACAAGGAGGACGGGCTGGACTTCTCGAAGGTCACGACCTTCAACCTCGACGAGTACGTGGGCCTTCCGCCCAACCACGAGCAGTCGTACCGCACGTTTATGAACGCGAACCTCTTCAACCACATCAACGTGCCGCCGCAGAATACGCACGTGCCGTCGGGCACCTCGGCCAACCATGCGGCGTTCTGCGAGTGGTACGAAAAGCAGATCCGCGACTGCGGCGGGATCGACCTGCAGGTGCTCGGCATCGGGTCGGACGGCCACGTGGCCTTTAACGAGCCGGGCAGTTCGCTCGGGTCGCGCACCCGCATGGTGACGCTGACGGAGCAGACCATCGACGACAACGCGCGGTTCTTCGAGAAGAAGGCCGATGTGCCCCTGCACGCCATCTCGATGGGCGTCGGCACGGTACGGGAGGCTCGCAAACTCCTGATGGTGGTGAACGGCAAGAACAAGGCCGCGGTGCTTGCGGCGGCCATCGAGGGGCCGATCACGAGCATGATCACCGCCAGCGCCCTCCAGTTGCACCCCGACGTCATCGTGTTCACCGACGAGGACGCCGCCGGCCAACTGAAGATGCGCGCGTACTACGACTGGGTCCAGAAGCAGGCGAAGAAGGCGGATTGAACGTGCTGATACTACAGCGCCACTTGTTGCGTGGCAATGAACACGACCTCTTGCAGCAACCGGATTTACGCGCCATAGCGCGGGGCCTTGTGCCCCGCGCAGGACCGCGCGGGGGATAAACCCCCGCGCTACAATCTGAGAGCGGCCCACGATTTGCGCGGCGGGCAGTCTTGCCCGCCGCGCAAAGACTGGTTTGTATGCGCGGTGGGCAAGACTGCCCACCGCGCGACACTCGGTTCTGAAACAGTTTCTAAGCGTAGGGTGCCACGGTTGAAGAAGGAGCGGGACGATGCGCGAGATGAAAGTGATTCCGGTGGGGAGCCTGGGCCGCGACTTCATCGCCCCGCCCTACCTGCCGCATGGCGAGGATGAGTATTACCTGCGGAACCTCCAGTCGCCGCAACCCGAGGAAGGCTGGCGCCGCCTCCGGGCCGACGAGATCGAGGTTCTCGTCAAGAACGACAACGCGGCCGACAACTGGGACAACGTCCTGGTGACCCGTCATTTCATCCCCCAGAGCATCAAGAACTGCGAGTTCTACGGCCTGGTGCGCATCGGGCGGCTGGAACCGGCCTTTCTGGACTACCACGACCTGCGGGTGCCGGTGGGCCTGACGAACAGCCGCATCATCTCCTGCGACATCGGCGACGACGTGGCCGTCCACAACGTGCGGTACCTGGCCCACTACATCATCGGCAGCGACGTGATGCTGCTGAACGTGGACGAGATGTCGACAACCAACCACGCCAAGTTCGGCAACGGGACCGTCAAGGAGGGCGAGCCGGAGGACGTGCGCGTGTGGATGGACCTCATCAACGAGGCCGGCGGGCGCAGCGTCATGCCGTTCGACGGCATGATCGCCGCCGACGCCTACCTGTGGGCCAGGTACCGCGACGACCCGCAACTGCTGGCCCGGCTGGGCGAGATCACGCAGCGGGCCTTCGATCCCCGCCGCGGCTTCTACGGCGTGATAGGCGACGGCAGCATCATCAAGAACTGCGGCATCATCAAGGACGTCAAGACCGGCCCCTGCACCTACGTCAAGGGCGCCAACAAACTGAAGAACCTGACCATCAACTCCAGCGAGGACGAGCCGAGCCAGATCGGCGAGGGCGTGGAACTCGTGAACGGCATCGTCGGCCACGGCTGCCACATCTTCTACGGATGCAAGGCCGTCCGGTTCGTCATGGGCGACAACTCGAACCTGAAGTACGGGGCCCGCCTCATCCACTCCTACATGGGCGACAACTCCACCGTCTCGTGCTGCGAACTGCTGAACAACCTGATCTTCCCGGCCCACGAGCAGCACCACAACAACTCATTTCTGATCGCCGCGCTGGTGATGGGCCAGTCGAACATCGCCGCCGGGGCCACCATAGGCTCCAACCACAACAGCCGCGCGCCCGACGGCGAAATCCACGCCGGCCGCGGCTTCTGGCCGGGCCTGTGCGTCAGCCTCAAGCACAACTGCCGGTTCGCCTCGTACACGCTGCTGGCGAAGGGCGACTACCCGGCCGAACTGGACGTGCGGCTGCCGTTCTGCCTCGTCCATGACGACGTGGCCCGCGATCGCCTGGCGGTCCTGCCGGCGTACTGGTGGCTATACAACATGTACGCCCTGGCCCGCAACACCTGGAAGTTCCAGAACCGCGACAAGCGCCAACGCAAGGTCCAGAAGATCGAGTGCGACGCCCTGGCGCCTGACACGGCGGAGGAAATCTTCGAGGCCCTCGACTTGCTGGAGCAGTGGACCGCCAAGGCCCACCTGCGCCGCAAAGGCGAACCGGCCGAGGGCATGTCCGCCGCAGACCTGGCCGCGCTGGGCCGCAAACTCCTAACCGCCCCCCCTGCCGAGACCGACGGCCTGGAGGTCCTGGCCGAGGGCGCCGAGAACTCCGACCGCAAGGTGGTCGTCCTCAAGGTCCGGGCGGCGTACCACGCCTACCGTCAGATGCTCCACTATTACGCGGTGAAGAACCTCATCGCGTACATGAAGGAGAACCCTTCCGCCACGCTTAAGGGCATGACTGCCGCGCTGGCCGGCGCGCGGCAGCGGCAGTGGGTGAACATGGGCGGGCAACTCGTCCTGGCCGAGGACTTGGCGCAACTGAGGTCCGACATCCGTAGCGGCAAACTCCAGACCTGGACGGCCATCCACGAGGCCTACGAAAAGTTGTGGCAGAAGTATCCGCTCGATAAGCAGCGCCACGCCCTGGCCACGCTCCTGGCGCTGCTCGGCGCCGAGGGCCTCACGCCGCAGACCTGGGCCGCCGCCCTGGACGAGGCCGTCGGAATCCAGCAGTACGTCGCCGACCAGACCTACCTCAGCCGCAAGAAAGATTATGACAACCCCTTCCGGAAGATCGTCTACAGCACGCCCGAGGAGATGAAGGCGGTCCTGGGCACGGCCGAGGATAACAGTTTCGTCAAGCAGGTCCGCAAGGAGACGCAGGCGTTCCAGGCGGAGGCCGAGGCCGCCAGGAAGCGCGGGTAGTGATCCGTCGACTTTGATTGTGCGGGTGCCACGGCTGCGCCTTGTGCAGCCGTGGTCGTGGGCAGGGACGCACGGCTGCAAACTGCGCAGCCGTGGCACCCAGCGCCTTGGATAATGTGCAATCTGAGGCACTACAGTAGCATGGCCACCCTCCTATCCGACATACCTCCTGCCACGATGGCAGGGGCTAGGCGTCGGCCGACACGTTTTGGCACGCACCCAGCATGTCGCGGCCAAGGCGCCCGCCATTCCCCCTGCCGGCGACAACTGCCGTAACCCTTTGCAAATCAAGCACTTAGCCCACTCCTCAGAATCTTTTCCGCCCGCCGCCGCCTTTGGCACATCGCTTGCTTAAAGTCTGACACGGAGAGAGTTTAGGGTGGGTATACTATATGGTGGCGTGGCCGGTTGAGCCCATTGGCGAAGGCGACAGCCCGTCGGTCCTCATCACCGACGACAGCCAATCCTGGCGGTCGGTGGTCGAGGAAGTTCTGGCGCGGTCGGGCTTTCGCACGCTCCAGGCGGCCTGCGGCGAAGAGGCCATCGAGGTTGTCCGGACGGAGTGGATCGACATCATCCTGATCGACTTCCACATGCCCCGCCTCGACGGCATCCAGACCCTGCGGATCATGCGGGCCACGGGCAACTGGCAGCCGGCCGTCATGATGACCGGCCAGCCCGAAGACGTGCCGCCGCAGGAGGCACAGGCCCTGAAGGTTGAAAGCATCATGGCCAAGCCCGCCGACCGGCAGGTCATCGTGACCACGGTGACCCGCGTGGTGCTGCGAACGCCGGAGTAACGTGCGGCTGAAGGACAATCGCCTCGCGGCAAGGTGTCCGCGAAGGCTTACGTAACGGCAACCGAATCGTTGCAACCGAAAGGAGAGCAGGCAGTGAAACTTACGCCACTGGCAGACAGGGTGATCGTCAAGCGGCTCGAGGCCGAGACCAAGACCAAGGGAGGCATCGTCCTTCCCGACACCGCGAAGGAAAAGCCGAAGCGCGGCAAGATCAAAGCGGTCGGCGAGGGCAAACGCCTCGATAGCGGCGAACTCGTGAAGCCCTCGGTGAAGGTCGGCGACGAAGTGATCTTCTCCAGTTTCGCCGGCACCGAGGTGACCGTCGAGGACGAGGAACTGCTCATCATGGGCCAGGACGACATCCTTGCCGTCGTCCACAAGTAGCCCCCGAAATCCGCAATCTGGAATTCTGAAATCTGAAATTCTGAAAACTACAATTTGAGATTTGAAATCATAACCAGACCAAAGGAGGCATGACCGTGGGTGCAAAGAAAATAGCATTTGACCAGGAAGCGCGCGAGGCCATCCGGCGCGGCGTGGCGATCATCGCCAAGGCCGTCCGCGTAACGCTCGGCCCCAGCGGACGCAACGTCATTCTCGAGAAGTCCTTCGGCGCCCCGACCGTCACCAAGGACGGCGTAACGGTGGCCAAGGAGATCGAACTCGAGGACCCGTGGGAAAACATGGGCGCTCAGATGGTCCGCGAGGCCGCCTCCAAGACCAGCGACATCGCCGGCGACGGCACCACCACCGCCACCATCATGGCCGAGGCCATCTTCTGCGAGGGCCTTAAGAACGTCACGGCCGGCGCCACCGCGATGGAACTGAAGCGCGGCATAGACGCCGCCGTCGAGGCCGTCGTCGCGGAGTTCAAGAAGCAGTCCAAGCCCATCTCTTCCTCCAAGGAAGTCGCCCAGGTCGGCACCTGCGCCGCCAACAGCGACGAAGAGATCGGCAAAATGATCGCCGACGCCATGGACAAGGTCGGCAAGGACGGCGTCATCACCGTCGAGGAAGGCAAGAGCCTCGAGACCGTCGTCGAGGTCGTCGAGGGCATGCAGTTCGACAAGGGCTTCATTTCGCCGCACTTCATCACCAGCCTCGAGTCCATGGCCTGCGAACTCGAGAAGCCCTACATCCTTATCAACGAAAAGAAGATCTCGAACATCAAGGACCTCCTGCCGCTCCTGGAGAAGATCGCCAAGTCCGGCCGGCCGCTACTCCTGATCGCCGAAGACATCGAGGGCGACGCCCTGGCCACGCTGGTCGTCAACAAACTGCGCGGCACGTTCCAGTGCTGCGCTGTCAAGGCCCCCGGCTTCGGCGACCGTCGCAAGGCCATGATGGAAGACATCGCCACCCTGACGGGCGGCAAGGCGATCTTTGAAGACCTCGGCATCAAACTCGAAAACGTCGAGATCGCCGACCTCGGGCAGGCCAAGAAGGTCACGATCGACAAGGACAACACGACGATCATCGAGGGCGCGGGCTCGGCCGACGCCATCAAGGGCCGCATCGGGGCCCTCCGCGCCGAAATCGAGCGGACCACCAGCGATTACGACCGCGAGAAACTCGACGAACGCCTCGCCAAACTCGCCGGGGGCGTCGCCCAGATCAAGGTTGGCGCCGCCACCGAAAGCGCCATGAAGGAAAAGAAGGCCCGCGTCGAAGACGCCCTCCACGCCTGCCGCGCGGCCGTCGAAGAAGGCATCCTGCCCGGCGGCGGAGTCGCCATGCTCCGGGCGCGCAAGGTCCTCGATAAACTCAAGGTCAAGGGCGACCAGAAGATCGGCGTCGACATCATCCGCCGGGCACTGTCCGAGCCTATCAAGCAGATCGCCGAAAACGCCGGCGAGGACGGCTCGATCGTCGCCCAGAAGGTCGATGAGTCGGGCGACCCGCACTTCGGATTCAACGCACTGACACACACCTACGAGGACCTCGTGAAGTCCGGGGTCATCGTCCCCACCAAGGTCGAACGCAGCGCGCTTCAGAACGCGGCCTCCATCGCGGGCCTGCTGCTGACGACCGATGCCCTCGTCTCCGAAATCCCGGAGAAAAAGAAGAAGGGCGGCGGCGGCCACGGCGGCATGGGCGGCGAGGATATGTACTAAATCATGCAGTAATGTAGGGTGGGTGCTCCGCACCCGTACGTGTTTAGCGTGCAAGGCAAGACTTGTCATTCTGAGCGAGCGAGAGCGAGCGAAGAATCTCGGCCGTCCGAACGGCGAGATTCTTCGGCCCCGTAAACGGGGCCTCAGAATGACAGCGCTAAACACGAACCCGCACCCACCGCTTCAACGACAAAAGCGCGGCGGGTGACGTGCGACGTCGGTAAGTACGCGATAGTAAAAGCACAAAAGCGCGGCGGGTCTCCCGACCCGCCGCGCTTTGTTTTCAAGAGGCCCGCTCACGCGCGAAACGGCTTCATGTGGAGGTCGCCGATGAGCCGGTAATGCTTCTGGTTGCCCGTGCAGAGGACCAGCCGGCCCTCAACGGCGGTGGCCGCCAGCAGGGCGTCGGCCACGCATATCCCCATTTTCAAGCCGTACTCTTCCATGTAGATGGAGGCGCTGTGACCGATGGGCTCCGTCAGTCGTTGGTGACCTTCATGTTCTCGCCGTCCCAGAGAAGTTCGCGGTTGGGGTAGCGGATCGCCAGGTTCCCCATGACCACGGTTTCGGCAAAGGAGCGGGGGTTGACTTGAAACTTGAAACCTGGAACTTGAAACTTACCTTCCGGCATCTGCACCCGCGCAAAGGCAAGAGAGTTCACGCCTGGTGGTGTAAGCGATCCCCAGTCAGGGGCGATCTGAGAACATACGGGCGGGCGCCCGTAACTTCTATGAAGCCCGGGTTTTACTTCGCCCAGAGGTATACGTAGGCCAGGTAGCCGCCGGCGCCGAGGACGATCGGCAGGCCGAAGACCAGGAAGGCCCAGTATCCCAGCCGCCGCATGAAGCCCTGGAACTTCTCCATGTAGACGTAGAAGACGGGCGTGACGTAGAGGGTCAGGCTCTGCGAGAACACGAGGCCCCCGACGACCGCCAGGCCCAGCGGGCGGCGGGCCTCGGCGCCGGCGCCGAAGCCCATGGCAATCGGAAGGCCGGCCATCAGGGCGCACATGGTGGTCATCATGATCGGGCGGAACCGGATGAGGCATGCCTCGTGGATCGCCTCGGTGGGCGTCTTTCCGCCGGCCCGCTGCGTCTCAATCGCAAAATCGATCATCATGATGCCGTTCTTCTTCACGAGGCCAACCAGCATGATGATGCCCACGTAGGCGTAGAGCGACAGGTCGGCGTGGAAGATTTTCAGCGTCAGCAGAGCCCCGAACCCCGCGAACGGCAGGGCCGTCAGGATCGTGATCGGGTGGTAGAAGTTCTCGTACAGGATGCCCAGGACCAGGTAGATCACCAGGACCGCCAGCAGGAGCAGCACGTTCATACCCTTCAGCGACGTCTGGAACGCCTGGGCCGTGCCCTGGAAACCCGTGCTGATGGTGGGCGGCAGGTTTTCGCGAGCCAAGGCGTTGATCTGGTCGACGGTCGGCCCGATCGAAAAGCCGGGGATGAGGTTGAAGGAGATCGTGACGGAGGGCAACTGGCCGGAGTGGTTGATGGTCATCGGTCCGGTGCTTTCCGACAGGTCGGCCACGGCCTTGATCGGCACCAACTGGCCGGTGGTGGAGCGGATGTAGAGCCACTCGACGGAGGCGGGGTTCGCCTGGTACTCGGGCAACAGTTCCAGGATGACCTGATACTGGTTGTTGGGGGCAAGGATGATCGAGACCTGCGTCGAGCCGTAGGCGTCCGACAAGGCGCGCTCAATCTGGTAGGCGGTGACGCCCAGGGCGGAGGCCTGATCGCGGTTGATCTTGACGTTCAGTTGCGGGTTCTTCAGCAGCATGTCGCTCGTGACGTCCTGGAGCCCCGGA
Source organism: Planctomycetota bacterium (assembly GCA_026386995.1). The sequence continues at coordinate 12,935 of JAPLMO010000453.1, forward strand.
ATCGCCTTGACCTTCTCCAGAAGGGCTGTCGCGTTGCGGTACAGTTCGCCCGTGTCGGGGCTCGAAAGGGTGTACTGGTACTGGCCCTTGGCAAAACGGCCGCCGAGGGTGATCGACTCGGGCACTCGCGGGAAGGCCGATATACCTGGAACCATGGCCAGTTTCGGGCGCAGGATCTGGACGATCTGTTCGACGCCCATGGTGCGCTCGGAGCGGGGCTTCAGGATGATAAACAGGCGGCCCTGGTTCGTAAGCGCGCCGCTGCCGGAATTCGACATGAACCGCAGGATGTTCGGGTCTTCCTGGACGATAGCAGCCAGCGCCTGCTGGTGCTCGAACATGGCCGTGTGCGAGGTCCCCTGGGCGCCTTCCGTGTTGACCAGAATCTGGTCGCGGTCCTCCAGGGGCAGAAAGCCCTTCGGCATGACGACAAAGAGGTAAACCGTGCCGCCGAGGACCGCCAGCGAGATGATGACCGTCGTGAGCCGGTGTTTCAGGGCCAGCCCCAGGGTCACGTCGTAGACCTTGAGCATAGCGTTGAAGACGGCTTCGGACGCCATGTAGATCCGGCCGTGATGAACGTGAGCAGGGTCGCGCAAGAACCGGCTGGAGAGCATCGGCGTCAGCGTAAGCGAAACGAAGCCCGACACCAGCACCGCCGCGCCGATCGTGACGGCAAACTCGCGGAACAACCGGCCCACGATGCCGCTCATGAACAGCACCGGGATGAACACGGCCGCCAGCGACAGGGTCATCGAGAGGATCGTGAACCCGACCTCCTTGGCCCCGTCCAGGGCGGCCTGGAGGCGCGATTTGCCCATCTCCATGTGGCGGACAATGTTCTCGAGCATGACGATGGCGTCGTCAACGACGAAGCCGACCGACAGCGTCAGCGCCATCAGCGACAGGTTGTCGAGGCTGTAATCCAGGGCGTACATGACCAGGAACGTGCCGAGGACCGACATCGGCAGCGCCAGGCTCGGGATTACCGTGGCCGACACGTTCCGGAGGAACAAGAAGATCACCAGCACCACCAGGCCGAGCGTCAGCACAAGCGTGAACTGCACGTCGTTGGCCGAATCCTTGATCCAGATGCTGCGGTCCGTCAGGGTGTTCATCGTCACGGAAGCCGGCATCTGGGAGCGGAACACCGGCAGAAGGGCCTTGACGGCGTTGGCCACCGCGACCGTGTTCGTACCCGGCTGGCGGAAGACGGCCAGGATGATCGACCGATTCTTCGACGCGGCCTGCGTCTCCGTTTGCACCGGGAACAGGGACGGGGCCACTTTGTGGCCGATCTCTTGAAGGAAGGACGCGTCCTCCCCCTCGACCTGTTTGATGGCGTTGGTGGTGTAGAACCAGGCCGCAATCTTGTCGTTCTCGACGCTGTCGATGACCTTGCCGAGTTCCTTCAATCGCACCGGGGCGCCGTTGCGGTAGGTCACGATGACCGGCTCGTAGTCGGCGGCCTTCATGAGTTGCCCCGTGGCCTGCACGGCAAAGGCGCGGTGCTCGCCGAACAGGACGCCCGTGGGCAGATTGACGTTGCTGTTGGTAATGGCATTCTCGAGTTCGTCGATGCCGATGCCTCGCGAGGCCAACTTCTGCGGGTCCGCCTGGACGCGGACGGCGAATTTCTGAGACCCGAAAACCTGGACCTGCGCCACGCCGTCGACCATCGAGATGCGCTGGGCCATGAGCGTGTCGCCGTACTCGTTCAGGGTCGACAGCGGCAGCGTGGGGCTCGTCAGGGCCAGGTACAGGATGGGCTGGTCGCCCGGGTTGACCTTCTGGTACGACGGCGGCGTGGGCATGTCAGACGGCAGTTGCTTGGCGGCCCGCGAGATGTCGGCCTGCACGTCCAGGGCGGCGGCGTCGATGTTGCGATTCAGCACGAACGTCAGGGTGATCTCGGTGCGGCCCTGCGAACTGGTGGAGATCATGGTGTCGACGCCGGCGATGGTCGAGAATTGGCGCTCCAGCGGCGTGGCCACGGAGGAAGCCATCGTTTCGGGCACTGCGCCCGGGTAACTGGCCTGCACCGTGATGGTCGGGAAGTCGACGTTCGGCAGGTCGCTGACCGACAGGGACTCGTACCCCATGATGCCGAACAGGGCGATGGCCAGCATGACCAGCGTCGTCATGACCGGCCGGCGAATGAAGAGTTCGGCAATATTCATGACTTCCCGGCCCCCTTGCCGGCGGGAGCCGGTGCAACTTCAGGAGCGGATTTCGGTTCGGGCGACTCAGGAGGCTTGGGATCGGCGGCGGGCGCCGGCGCTTTGCCCGCGGCCGGCTCCGTGGCGCTGAGGCCTGTCTTGACGGCCACTTTCGATCCGGGCACCAGCCGCAGTTGGCCGTCGATCACCACCACCTCGCCCGCGGAGAGGCCTTTCGAGATCACCGTCTCGCTGTCAATGGGGCGGTCGACGGTAATCACGCGGTCCTCAACGGTCTGGTCGGGCTTGACGACGAAGACGTACCGGCCTTTCTGGCCGGGCTGAATCGCCCGCGACGGGATGATGATCGCGCCTGGCTGTCCCTTGAGGACCACGACGATGTTGACGAACAGGCCCGGCCACAATCGCTCCTCGGCGTTGGGGAACGTCGCCTTGACCGTGAACTTGCCCGTGGTGCGGTCGACGGTGTTGTCGATAAACGACAGTTCGCCCTTTTCGGGCTCCAGTTCGCGGCCGGGGATCAGGGCGAGGACTTGGAGTTTGCGGCCGGCCGACTCTTTCTGGACATCGCCCAGGGCCTCCTCGACCAGGCCGAAACTCGCCTGGATGGGCCGCACCTGGTTGATCGTCACAAGGGTGGAATCGTTGGCCCTGACAAGGTTGCCCTGGTCGACCAGCCAGGCGCCGGCGCGGCCGTCGATCGGCGAGCGGATGGAACAATAGCCGAGGTCGATCTTGGCGCGTTCAATGGCGGCCTCGCCCGAGCGGATCGTGGCAAGCAAGGCATCGGAAGTGGTCTGGGCGGCATCGTACTCCCCCTGCGAGGTGATGCCTTTGGCGAGAAGTTCCTTCTGGCGCTGGGCTTCCTTGACGGCGTTTTCATGGGTGGCCTTGTCCCGGGCCACGTTGGCTTCGGCCTGCTGGATCGCCACCTCAAACGGCCGCGGGTCGATCGAGAAGAGCGGGGCTTCCTTCTTGACGTTCTGGCCTTCCTTGAAATGGATCGCCATCAGCGTGCCGGTGACCTGCGCCCGCACGGTCACCGTCAGGTTGGCCTCGACGTACCCGAAGGTGCGCAGCTCCACCGGCACGTCCTGCTGGACCACCGGGGCGACCAGGACGGGCACAGGCGGCCCTTGCCCCGGCCCCGGCGCCGCACCTGCCGCCGCGCCCGAGGACGATTCCTTGGCGCAGCCCGCCGGCAGGAACAGACACGCCAACACCGCAACAACCGGAACCACCCGCACCCACATGTATTCTCTCCATTTCCGCCCCCCGCCCCACGAATACCCCGCCGCAACGTCTCCGGCTACGGCAACCGCGGAGGCGGCATCTCGGCCGGCTCGCGCCCCGGGCACACGATGCCGCGGCGCTCCAGCAGACTGCCCTCCAACTGGTAAAACGCGACGAGGGCCTTCAGGTGGGCGACCACGGCCACGACCTCGGAAATCTGGCTCTGCAAGAGGTCCCGATGGGCCTGGGCCACCAGGAGGGTCGTGGACTTGCCGACGCGGAACTTCTCGGTCTCGGCCCGCACCGTCTCTTCCTGCAGCCTGCGCGTGACGGCGGTCGCCGCCACCTGTTCCTTCGCCCGCTCGACCTCGATGTAGGCCGATCGCACGTCCACCTCGACCAGTTGAGCGACGTTGCCGACCGACTCGACCGCCTGCTGGCGTGTCAGGTGGGCCCGTTGGTTGACGGCCCGGGCGCTGCGATTCAGGACCGGGTACTCCATGCTCATCCCCACCAGGAGGTCGTAGCCTCGCTCGTGAAGGTTCCCGTAGGACCCGCCGAACGAACTGGCGTAGCCGGTCTTGCCGAGCGTCACGAAGAGGTCCATCCGCGGGAGCAAGCCGTTCTTGGTCTTGACGATCTCCAGGTCGTCGCGCTGCACGAGCGTGCGGGCCTGGTTCAGGTCCGGCCGCATCCGCATCGCGACTTTGACGTGCGAAGCGACGTCTTCGAGCGTCTCCTTTGGCGGCCCGGGGGGCGTCAGGATCGTCACGTCGCGGCTCCAGAAGTCGGACTTCGCCGGGTTGATGAGCCGCAGCAGCGAGAGGCGCGCGGTCGCCAGGGCGCTGTTGGCATTGATGAGGTTCTCGCGTCTTAGCGCCACTTCGGCCTCGGCGGCGGCCCGCTCGATGTCGGCCAGTTTGCCGACGCGGATCCGCTCCTCGGTCTCGCGCAACTGCTGCTGGGCCAACTGGAGCGACTGCGTGAAGATTTCGATGTTCCGCTGGGCCAGGGTGTAGTCCCAGTAGGCCTCTTCGACCTGCGCAACGAGCGATTCGGCGAAGCCGCGCAATTCATATTCCGACGTCAGCACGTCCACCCGCGCCTGCCGCAGCGACGCCAGGTTCACGTCCAGCCCGAACCCCCTGAGGAGCGACTGCGTCACGCTCAGGCCGTAGCGCGTGGCATAGAAGTTCTCGGGATTGGCCGACCCGTGCGCAATGTCGGTCGAGCCCGTGACCGCCACCTGCGTGCCGGTGGGGAAGAATTCGCTGATGCCGGCTTCGAGGGTGTTGATCGTCCCCATCGTGGCGAAGTTCCCCCTGCCGCCCGGCGAAAGGACAAGGGACCGCTGGCGCTGGATGGAGGCCGCCAGGATCGGGTCGAAGAGCGCCCGCTGATCCTCGACGAACGTGCGGAAGATGGGCACGTTGTACCGCTGGACCGCCAGCGACTGGTTGTTGCCGAGCGCCAGGAGCATCGCCTGCGTTACCGAGATGGGAATCGCCCCGGTAGGCGGAATCTCGCCCTCCGGCGGCTTGGGTGCCTCGACAGACGGCGCGGCGGCCGGCTTCTCGCCGGGCTTCGCCGGCGCGGGCTTCTCGCCGGGCTTCGCAGGGGCAAGTTTCTCGCCCGGCGCCGCCGGCGCGGGCGTCACCGCGCGCGGCGGACCGATGTATTCCTCGGTCTGCACCAGGCCGTAACGGGCGCACGAGGCCGCCATCGAGGCGGCCGCCACAACGGCGATCAGGCCGGCGATGCCTGTCCACTTCCCCAAACCTGACATGCGCATTCCTTTCATTCGTACCGCAGCGCGTCGACCGGGTCGAGCCGGGCCGCACGCATGGCCGGATACGAACCAAAGACGATCCCCACCACTGCCGAGAACGACAAGGCCAGCAGAACGCTCGTCAGATGCACCTCCGTGACAAACGGCGTGCTGGTGTACTGGGTGGTCAGAACCTGGATGAGGTGTGCCCCGCCCACGCCCGCCGCCACGCCGATCATTCCCCCCAGGCCGCTCATAATCACCGCCTCCGTCAGGAACTGCAGGAGAATGCCTCGCTCCTTGGCGCCGATGGCCTTGCGGACGCCGATCTCGCGGGTCCGCTCGGTCACCGTCACGAGCATGATGTTCATGATGCCTATGCCGCCCACCAGCAGCGAGATGCTGGCAATGCCCCCGAGAACGACCGTGAACGTCGTCGTAAACTGGTTGGCCGTGGCGATGATGTCGGCCTGGTTGATGATGTTGACATCGTCGGGGGCCCCTTCCTGGGTGTGGTGGCGCTTGCGCAAAAGTTGCTGAACGGCCGTCTGCACGTTCGTCAGGTCGAAGCCGTCGCTGACCTGGATGTCGATCTCGCCCAGGCGGTCCAGGCCCAGCACCTGCTTCATGGCGGTCGTGTACGGCATGATCACCTGGTCGTCGGAACTGAAGAAACCCTGATCGCCCTTGGCCTTCAGGACGCCGATGACCTTGAAATTGATGCCGTTGACCTTGATCGTCTCGTCCAGCGGCTCGTTTTCGCCGAAGAGGTTCGTCACAGTCACGGGCCCCAGGACGACCACGCGAGACATGTTCTCGACCTCGGAGTCGCTGAAAGCCCGGCCCTTCTCAACGGTGTAGTCGCGGATGGGCAGGTAAGTGCCCGCGGTCCCGGTCACGCGCGTGCGGGTGTTGCGGTTCTGATACTTGACCTGGACGCTGCCGCTGACGCCCGGGGCGATGAGGCGGACGCCCTCGATTTCGTCGCGGATCGCCTGGGCGTCGGCCACCGTCAGCGTCTGCTGCGTGCCCGACATGACGCCGTGGGAGCCGCTCTGCCCGGGCCGGACCACCAGCAGGTTCGTGCCCATGGCGGAGATGCGCGACATGATCTGCTTTTCGGCCCCGGCGACGATCGCCAGCATCGAGATCACCGCCCCGACGCCGATGATGATGCCCAGCATCGTCAGAAACGAGCGCAGGGGGTTCCCCAGGAGGCTCTTAAGGCCCACTTTGACGATGGTCCAGAACAGCATGCGGCGGCCCTGCTCCTTCTATTACGCAGCCTTGGTAGACCGTCAACTTTCATTATGGGGTGCCACGGCTGCGCCGTTTGCAGCCGTGTTTCCCTGCCAACAACCACGGTTGCAAACGGCGCATCCGTGGCACCCATATTCTATTTCGTCGCCACGATGCGCCCGTCGCGCATGTGGATCTGCCGGCGGCACCGCGCGGCAATGTCGGCGTCGTGCGTCACGATAATGACGGTCCGGCCCACGGCGGTGAGCGACTCCAGCAGCGCCAATATCTCCTCGCCGGTCTTGGAGTCGAGGTTGCCCGTCGGCTCGTCGGCCAACAAGATCGCCGGGTCGGTGATCAGCGCCCGCGCCACGGCCACGCGCTGGCGCTGCCCACCCGAAAGTTGGGTGGGCTTATGGTGCATCCGGTCCTCTAGGCCCACGGTCTTGAGGGCCGCGGCGGCCCGGTCCTTCGCACCCCGCAGGCCCGCATACAGGAGCGGCAGTTCGACGTTCTCCAGCGCGTTCATGCGCGGCAGCAGGTTGAACGTCTGAAACACGAAACCGATTCGCCGATTCCGGATCTCCGCCAGCCGGTTCCGCGACAGGCTCGAGATGTCCTCGCCCGCCAGGATATACTGGCCACTGTCGGGCCGGTCGAGGCACCCGATGATGTGCATCAGCGTGCTCTTGCCGCTGCCCGAGGGGCCGGCGATGGCGAGCATGTCGCCCTCGGGGACGTCGAGGTCCACGCCGTCCAACGCGCGCACGGTGGTCCCGCCTAGCTCGTACGTCTTCACGAGTTGCCGGGCCTCGATAATCACCGTCATTTCCTAGGCGGACCGCCCATCATCGTGCCGCGCACCGAACTGCCGGGCGGCCTCGGCTGGCCGGCCCACTTGCCCTCGGAGGCGCCCTTATGAATCAAAACCGTCTGGCCCTCCGAAAGGCCCTTCACGATTTCGGTCTTCGTCAGGTCGGAAATGCCCGTTTCGACCGCCGCATCCTCGTTCTCCGCGCCTTCCTTGACGACGGTCACGACCTGCTTGCCGCCGCCCTTGCGGAGGATTGCCTCGGCCGGCACGAGGAGGACATCGCTCTTCTCGGCAATCAGAACTTCCACGTTGGCGGTCATCTCGGGCTTCAGGAGCGTCTTGGCCTCGCCCGTGACCTCGATCTTTACCTCGAACGTGACGACGTTGGAGAGATTAACGCCCTTGGCCGCGATGCGAACCACCTTGCCCTG
>JAPLMO010000137.1 GCA_026386995.1 Planctomycetota bacterium
GCTCCTGGCCCACATGGAAGAGACGCGAAAGAAACTGGCCCGCTCGGCTCGCTTGGCAACGCTCGGCCAACTCTCGGCTTCCGTCGCACACGAGGTACGGAACCCCTTGAGCGGCATCACGATGAACGCGCGGGTCCTGGCCGACGAACTGGCCCGGGCCGGCATCTCCGACAGCAGCCTCGACCGCATCATCCGCGAAGCCGACCGGATGAACCTCTATCTGGAGGAACTCCTGGGCATGGCAAGCGGCGAGGCGAAGTCGGAGACGCCCCACGACCTGGCGGCCTTGCCGCTCGTGCGCCTCGACGAAGTGAGCGAATCGGTGCTGGCGCTGGTGGAGGGCCGTTGCCGGCACGGCGGCGTGGCCGTCCGGCGCGAGTGGAGCGCCGCGGTCCTGCGCGTCCGGGCCGATGAGTTGCAGATCCGCCAGGTCATCCTGAACCTGGTCCTGAACGCCCTCGACGCGATGCCCGCCGGCGGAACGCTGACGCTTGCGACGAGCGGCGGCGCCAGCGGCGCCCTGCGACTATCCGTCGCCGACACTGGAAAGGGCGTACACGTACCTGAGGGCGCCGACGTGTTCGAGCCGTTCGTGACGACGAAGTCCGGCGGCGTGGGGCTGGGGCTGTACGTGTGCCGGCGAAATGTCGAGCGACATCGCGGCCGCATCGGCTATGATTCCTCCGACGGCGGGACGACATTCTGGTTTGAACTTCCGGCGGCCGGTTGACGACCTGCTCCTTCGTCCACATAATGAGCGCCCGATGAGCGATCCCGCAAAAATCCTGGTCATCGACGACGAAGAGGCGATCTGCTTCGCCTTCCAGCGGTATTTTGAGCCGCGCGGCTTCCGCGTCGGCGTGGCGCCTACGGGTGCGGCGGGTTTGGCGGAGTACATGAAGCAACCAGCCGACGTGGTTTTTCTCGATGTGCGGCTACCCGACGGCGACGGCCTTGAAGTCCTCTCGCGCCTTTACGAGCGCGACCCGCAGACCCGCGTGGTGGTGATCACGGCCCACGGTTCGCTCGAGACGGTTACGCGCGCGATCCGTGGCAAGGCGTTCGATTACCTCGTCAAGCCGATCGACCTGGACCGTGCGGCCGAACTCGTGACGCAGGCGCTGGCCTCGCGCCGGGTCGCCGGCGACGCGGCCTCGCATCCGGCGCCCAGCCGGGCGGATGGTGAGGCGCTGTTGGTCGGCCGGTCGCCTGCGATTCAGGAAGTCTACAAGAGCATCGGCCGTGTGGCGGAGAGCGACTCGGCCGTCCTGATTCTCGGCGAGACGGGCACGGGCAAGGAGCTTGTGGCCCGCGCGATTCACCATCACAGCCGGCGCCGTGCGGGTCCGTTCGTGGCGGTCAACTGCGGGGCGCTGCCCGAGAACCTCGTGGAGAGCGAGCTTTTCGGCTACGCCCGCGGCGCTTTCACAGGCGCGGTGGCCGAGAAGCCCGGCCGCTTCGAGGCCGCCGACGGCGGAACGCTCTTCTTCGACGAAGTCGCCGAGTTGCCGCCGGCGGCACAGGTCAAGCTGCTCCGGTTCCTCGATACGCAGACGGTCGAGCGACTCGGCTCGGTCCAGCCCTTGCGGCTCGACGTTCGCATCCTTGCGGCGACCAACCGCGACTTGGCTGGGGCCATGGCGGCGGGCCGGTTCAGGCAGGACCTGTACTATCGCCTGGCGGTCGTGCAGATTGTGTTGCCGCCGCTTTCGGCCCGGACCGAGGATATTCTTCCGCTGGCCGGCCACTTTCTGGTCCAGCGGACGCCGCCCGGCGGGAAGCCGCCGATCCTCAGCCGCGAGGCCGCTGAAATCCTCGAAGCCTGCGCGTGGCCGGGCAACGTGCGCGAACTTCACAATGCCGTGGAGCATGCGGCGGTGGTTTCCGGCGGCGGGCCGATTCTGGCGGCCCATCTGCCCGAGGCCGTCAGGCAAGGCGCGGCCGCGCGCGCGAACGCGGCGCCGTCGGGCCTCGATGCGGCCATCGCGCAGTTCGTCGGCGCCTTGGGCGAGGGGGCCTCGTACCGCGAGGTGATCGCGCGATTGGAGAAGGCGCTGATCGCCCGCGCGCTCGCCGATGCCGGCGGCAATCAGTCGGTCGCCGCCGAGCGCCTGGGCTTGCACCGGAACACCCTCCGCAACAAACTCCGCGACCTGGGGCTGGACGCCTGACCTGCACATCCCTGGGGCAATGCTGCACAACGGCTGTGCATGGCGACTGTGCTCGATGGCGTGCGCGTCGTCGGCTGTTCCACAAATCTTCCTGCCGGAATCCCTTGTTCTGCGGCTGTTTTTGCGCGAGCCGCGCCGCGGTCGCCGTCTGTGGCATCGTATTTGTATACAACTTTGCTCGGGGGCGCTGCAGGCCGAGCAGGGCTGCCTGCGAGCAGGGAAAGGAATCCACGTGCGGAAACTCTATCACCTGGCTGCTGTAACATCATTGGCGGGAGTTCTCTTTGGCATTGCGGGGTTGGTGAAAGCGGAGGAAACCGAGAAGTCGTCGGTCGAAGTGCCGGCGGCTCCGCAGGAAACGCCTGAGAAGAAACGCCTCGGCGAAGTCGTGGTCACCGCATCGCGCATGACCGAGTCGGGGTTCGATTCGCCGTACTCCATCAGCATCGTCGACGAGAAAAAAAACCTCGACGAATCATACCGCACGCCCACCGATGCGCTGCGCAACATCCCCGGCATCATGCCGCAGAAGACCTCGCTGGGGCAGGGTTCGCCGTTCATTCGCGGGTTCACCGGCTACCACAACGTTTACTTGGTCGATGGCATCCGCCTCAACAACTCCGTGTTCCGCTCCGGGCCGAACCAGTACTGGAACACCGTGGACACGCTCTCCATCAGCCGCATGGAAGTTGTGAAGGGCGCCGGCAGCGTACTCTACGGCTCCGATGCTGTGGGCGGCGTGGTGAACGCCATCACCAAAGGGCCGATGGAATACGGTGACGGCTTCCACGCGGGCGGCCGGCTCTCCTACCGCCTCTCCAGCGCCGAGCGGTCCCAGATGGGCCGCATGGAAGCCTATGCAACGTGGGAGCATAAACTCGGGCTGTACATCGGCGGCTCGCTGAAGAACTTCGGCGACCTCGAAGGCGGCCGCGATGTGGGCCGCCAGCGCGACACCGGCTACGGCGAGTGGGACGGCGACTTCAAGGCCGAGTACTTCATCAACCCCAACACGCGCGTCGTCGTTGCCCACCAGCACGTCCGCCAGGACGACGTGCCGCGTACCCACCGCACGATCTACGCAACTACGTGGGAAGGCCTGACCCGCGGCACCGATCTGCGGCACAACCTGACGCAGGAGCGCGAACTGACCTACGTCCAGTTGCATGCTGAGAAAATCGGGAGCTGGGTCGATGCGTTCCGCCTGAGCCTCTCGTGGCAGGAGCAGAGCGAGTCGCTCGACCGCATTCGCAACAACCTGCGCCGTAGCAGCGAGGGGTTCATGGTGCGCACGCTGGGGGTGTCGCTGCAACTGGAGAGCCCCAGCCCTGTCGGTCGGTGGGTTTACGGCATCGATTATTACGGCGATAACGTCTCGTCGTTTTCCTCGACCAGCCTGATTCAGGGGCCGGTGGCCGACGACGCCAGTTACCACAACACGGGGCTGTTCATCCAGGACACGATTCCGGTCGGCGAGAAGTTCGACCTGACGCTCGGCGGCCGCTACGAGCACGCCCGCGCCCGGGCCGGCCGGGTTGTGGACCCCATCACGAACCTGCCGACGACCTCCGGCGGCCAGTGGGACTCGGTGGTGGGCAGTGCGCGCGGCGTCTATCACATCGATAAGGCGGGGCACTGGAACCTCTTCGGCGGCGTCAGCCAGGGCTTCAGGGCGCCGAACCTTTCGGACCTGACGCGGTTCGATATCGCCCGGACGGCGGAACTCGAGACGCCCGCGCCGAACCTCGCGCCCGAGCGATTCCTCTCCTACGAGATCGGCGCGAAGGCCGAGTACAAGGATCTCACGCTCCAGACGTCCTACTTCTACACCGTCATCGAGGACATGATCGTACGCCAACCGACGGGGCGCGTGATCGGCGGTAACCGGGAGGTGACCAAACGCAACGCCGGCGAAGGTTATATCCAAGGCTTCGAGATGGCGCCGAGTTGGCGGTTCCATCCGCAACTGACGGCTTTCGGCAACTTCACGTGGATGCGCGGCCAGATGCAGAGCTTTGCGACGGCGGCGCCTGTGAAAACGTGGCAACCCTACAGCCGCCTTATGCCGACGACCACGGAGGTGGGCCTGCGGTGGGACCATACCAACAAGAAACTGTGGGCCGAGACGACCGGCACGTTCGCTGGCCGCCAGGACCGGCTTTCGGCGGACGATGCAGTTGACACGTCGCGCATTCCGCCCGGCGGAACGCCCGGCTACGCCGTCCTCTCGATGAGGGCCGGTTACAAGGTGACCGAGAACGTCGGCCTCACGTTCGCCATCGAGAACGTGACGAACGAGGATTACCGCGTTCACGGGTCCGGAATCAACGAGCCGGGGCGAAACTTCATCTTCGGCGTCGACGTGAAGTTTTAGGGGGCCTGATGCGACGACGCAACCTCCACACGTCGAGCGGCGGACGGCTGACCTGGGCGCTGGCCGTGTCGCTGCTGGCGCACGCCTGCGCAGTCGGGGCCTTCTACGTCATGCCCGCCGGATTGCCGCGCGACGAACCAGTTCAGGGCGGTCCGCCGGGGCAACAGGTGCTGCGCCCGATCCATGTGACTCTGGTTGCGGCGCCGCGGCCGTATCGCGGGATGCCGCCCGCGACCGTTGCGGAAGCCGCGCCGCCGCCGTTGCCTCCGGGGTCCGAGCCCGTACCCGCGAAGCCCGAGGCCCGCCCCTGGCGCCTCACTCCCATGCCTATGCCGCCGATTGTCCGGCCTCCTATTGTGGCAGACGGGCCTTCGTCCGCGGCGCCCCCCCCTGCGGCAGACATGCCGGCAGCCACCGAGGCAGCAGCTTCGCTTGGTAGCATCGGTGGGGAGGTACAGGGGGGGCGTGGCGCGGCCTCTGACGGACAGGCGTTTGCCGGAAGTGGGCCGGCTGCGGGCGACAAGCCGGGCACGGGCTTCGGCGCTGGGACCGGCCTTGGCGGCGATGGAACGCGAGCGGGAGGTCCGGGCGGCACGACGGCCGGTCAACCTGCGGCGTCGCTGGCAAGGGCGGCCACCTCCGTCGAGATCGTGGACCTTCCGCCGCCGGAGTACCCGCCGCGCTCACGTCGCCTCGGCGAGGAAGGCTTGGTGGTGCTGGAGGTGGAGGTTCTGTCCGATGGTTGCGCTGGGAAGGTCCGCGTGCTCCAGGCGCCGGACTTCCCGCGATTGGTGGAGGCCGCCATCGAGGCGGCGACGAACGCAAGGTTCAGGCCGGCCACGCGGGACGGGCAGCCGGTTTGCGCCGTCGTGGAGATCGCGATCCGCTTCCGGCTGAACTGAGTTAGGTGCTCGGCTACTTGCCAGTTGGCGTGTGGCAGAATCCTACGGCTGCTTTGCCGCAAGAAGAAACAGGAACTCGGTGTTCCCGCCGCCACCTTGGATGGGCGAACGTCTCCACTTCACAAAACGGTTGCTCAGTTGGTTCGACGGAGGTCACTTCTGGGGCACGGTTGTTGGGGTGGGGTGTGCTGGTCCACCGATTTTCGTGCCCTTCGCCTGGCGGCATAAACTGTTTATTCACCGGCACTTATGGTAGCCTCCGACCCGCCTGCTCACAACTTCTTTCGGAGGCTGATTTGCCCGAGAACCACGGTTGCCCGAACCTGTTTCTACCCCATCATTGGAGCCCCTACGTCTCCGAACGCCCCTCTCCGTCCAGGGTTGTTAAATAGACCCCGAGAGCGGCTTGAGAGTCGGAGAGTTAGGGCGGACAAGAGCCTAATAAACGCCGCCCGCGTTTAACAGGTAGCCAAAATCGAGAGCAAGAGGGCGTGCCGCAAACCCTTGATACAAGCGTAGTTGGGGGCGCGAGTTACGCCCCCTGGCGCTCGCGCAAACAAAAGGCCGCCCGAAGGCGGCCGTTGAGGTTTTGGCTCCCAACGCCCAACCACCCCCGGAACTCTCGCCGGCGCTCTTTAACCGCACCGAACCCGATACAGCCGCTCACTCTGCAGGCCCCGGACGGAGTTTTCGGGACACACGGGTTTCGCCAAGAGCCCCGCCGCGCACGACGACGCTCCCGGTTGCTGTGCCGGGAGCGTCGGTCCGCGCACTGTCAGGTTTAGGCCCACGTCGGCCTTACGTACTTAAAACTTCCACACCAGGTCGGCCTGCACGGTGAACCGGTCTTCCATGATGTTGGCCCCGCCGGCCTTGATCGGCCGCGTCAGGAAGAGGGAGACGCCCGCGGTCATGTTGTCGGTGATGTTGTAATCCACGCCCAACTGATGGCCCTGTCGGTTCGTGAAGGTGTTCCAGCCGAAATCGCTCTCGGCGAAGTAATCCGGGACGGCGTCGGCTTCCAGCCGCTTCCACGCATACCGGCCGGACCAGTCGCCCTTCTTCTTGTTCTGCCCCACCTTCGCGCCTACGGCAAACCCGGTGTTGCGGTGCGTCGACAGGTTATTGTCGTTGTTCTGGACCCAATCGACGTAAGCCGTCCAGGGCAGTTTGAAGGCGGTGAATTCGACCTTGTTCGACAGGTCGAACATGTGGAATCGGGAATCGCGGATGTTGGTGTTGCCGCCGCGGCCTACGAAGGCGCCGCCCGCGAGGGCGGAGTCGAGGTTGGAGTACTCAAAGAAGTTGGCGGCCAGGGTCCACCGGACGTCCTTGGTGATCTGGAACCGGTTGCCGATCGCATAGGACATGAGGTCGGAATTCGGCCGCACGCTGGCTTCGGGGGAGTACAACTGGAACACGCCGGCACCGACGAACGGCGTGATCGGGCCGAGGCCGGGCACGTCGTATTGCACCCAGATGCCGTCGGGGTTGACGTCGGGGTCCCAGATCATGTCGGACGTTTCCCACGGGTTGGCCATCTTGCCGGCCGTGACCGTCAGCCCCTTAACGGCCTTGGGCGTCCACTTGGCGTAAGCCCGGTCGAACCAGACCGGGGTTTTCTGGAACATCTGGAAGGTCTGGTTTGTGCTCGTCGGATCGTTGCTGGAGCCGGAAGCCAGGCGGAAGCCGACGGTCAGGTCCTCGTTCGGCCATGCCTTCTCAAAGCCGAATCGCAGGCGGAACCGGCCGCGGCTCTCGTCGTTCTGCATGCCGCTATCGCGGCGGCGGAATTCGTAGCGGAGGCGCAGGTCGCCGGCGAACCTCAGATTCTCCATCCAGTCGGGGGTGAACAACTTCTTGTTCTCGGCGAGTTGCTGGTCGATCAGTTTGCGGATTTCCTCGCGCTGCATCTGCTGCTGCTCGGCGCCGGCGCCCATCTTCGACTCCAGTTGTGCCATCCGCCGCTCCAGGTCGCGGTTGCGCTGCTTAAGAGCCTCCATGGTCGTCTTGGCGTCTTCCGACTCCGCCGGTGGAGCCTGGGCCGTTGCCGCCGCGACGATGGCCAGCATCACTGCGACTGCGGTGAGAAGCGATCTGTGCAACATGAGGCCTCCTTTCAACGTGTGCCTGATGCGTGAGCCGCCACAACCGGCCGCGCGGCCGACCTGGCTGCCTTTCTGAAAGGGAGTATTGCCGGGCAGGATTAAGCGAGTAGGAAGGGAAAGTGAGGACTGTGTTAATCCTCCGCCGCGCGGCGGGAGGCCGCGTCCTTTAGACCGTCACGACCTCCGCGGCCCTGGCGGGGGCACCGGCGATTCCGGATTCCCGGCGGACGGCATCGTCCGCCAAG
Source organism: Planctomycetota bacterium (assembly GCA_026386995.1). The sequence goes on from JAPLMO010000137.1 coordinate 7,801, forward strand.
GCCGACAGGTCTACGCAGGCGCAGGCGGCGGCCATGCCGGCGGACCAGGCGTAAAGCGGATACTGTCGGAGGGCAAGGCCCGCCAGCGTAGGCTCATCCGTCGCCAGAGTTGCGGCCGAGCGGACCGCCGTCGCGGCCAGGCAGGTTGACTGGGGCAGCGGCCCTCTGCTGCGGGCGGCGGCACACGCCTTGTCGATCCGAGCGGCGGCATCCTGAAGGTCGTGCAGGGAGACGGCGCTGAGGACGTTGGTCAGGCCGGACTTGGGCTGGGCCGCGCTCGCGGCCAGCAGCGCAAAGCGCAGACGCACGCTGGCATCGGCGTCGCTGCCCACCCACGCGGGCCGGGCGCATTCGTGGAGCGTCGTCCAGAGGCGCGACTCGATGCGCACCGGGTCCACGTGCCGCAGGTCGCCGACATCCGAGAGCCACAGCCGAGCCCCGGGGCCGTGCCGCTCGTATAGCGGGTCGAGCAGGTACGGCAAGTGGCGGCTGTCGCAGCAGTAGCCGGCGACGCTGGTCCACCAGAAGGCGTGAGTCTCCCCGGGACTCCAGCGAAGCCACCGGCCCGCGTCGAGGCGGGACTGGCCCAGGGCGTCTGTCAGCAGCCAGCAGAAGGTCGATTCCATCGGAGGCCGTCCTTTCCTGTTTGTTTGCCCTAATGGCCCTGCGAGCCGCAATACTCGGAAACGTAAAACTCCGGCCGCGCATCGTGGCCGAGGGAAACCAGGTCGATCTCCACGCTGATGTCCTCGTCGCCGGTCGAGCGACCCCGGAAGGCGGAGCAGACATCGACGGCCCCGATGCGCTCGTAGCCGAGCATCTCGGCGCTGAGCACTCGCTGCCCGGCGCGGTCGTAGACCTCGACGCGCTCGGGGCGAAGCGTGTACCGGTTGAACCACGTCCGCCGCGTCACGCCGCCGCTGGGGCCGTGTTCCGTCAGGACCGCGTGTACGCCGACATCGTCCAGTTCCATGTCCTGATCCGGCTTCGGCTCGATGCGGAACCCGCGGAGCGCCTGCAAGAGCGCCGGAGCCCGCGTTAAGGCGGGCAGGTCGGCCCGTGCGCAGAGGGCCGCATGGGCATCCACCCATGCATTATGCTGAATGAGAAGTTCGTACGGAGTGACTTGGGGCGGCGGTCCGGCGGGAAGCCGGTGCTCGCCGGTGATGCAGCCTGCCAGGCACAGGGTCAGCGGCAGTGTTGCCACAACCAGGATCCAGCGTGTTTTCATTGCGATTTCTTGCATACCTCCGGATTCTAGGCCACCTGTCTTAAGGGCGCGTTAGTACCGCGCGAAAGTGCGATGAGCCTTTCCGGCTCGATTTAATGCGGGTTGAGGCGTCTCTTAATTCTTCCTTCACACCCTCGCTCTATACTACTGGTGGGGCGATCCGCACGAAGGCATGTGCGGCCAACCCATGCACAGGCGCAGAAACGGAGGCGGATCATGAAGTATCGCATCGCGTGGACAGGCCCCGGAACCGATGGAGTCGTGGTGGGAGTGGTGCTTTTCACCTCGCTCGAGACCGCCCACCTTGCGGCGGCGGTACTCCGGGCGCTGTCGCCCACCAGGCATTTCTGGGTCGAGCCGGCCGAGGATGTTGCCCCGGCCTCGCCGGTGCAGTAAGCCCATGCTGGTCTTCTTCAGCGACATTCACCTGACCGACGGTTCGTCCGGCGAAACCATCAACGCCGAGGCATTCGGCCAGTTCGCCGACCAGGTGGCCTCGCTGGCCGCCCGGCGGCAGGCCGCTCGGATTCGCCTCGTGTTGCTGGGCGACGGGCTGGATGTCATCCGCAGTACGCGCTGGTCGCAGTACTCGCCGTCATGTAGGCCCTGGAACCCCCCGAGTGAAGAGCAGGAAGCGGTAAACCTCGAAATCCTTCGGTCGATCCTTGATCACAATGCGGCGGCCCTTGAGTGCCTGCGAGAGATACCCAGACGCGTGGCGGAGCACAGCCACCTGTCGCCCGGTTGCGTTCAGCTGGATTATGTGCTGGGCAACCACGACTGGCTCATCAACCGGTACGCGTCCTGCCGCCGGTTGGTGGCGCAGCATCTGAGGCTGCCCCGCATCTATGCCGAGCACGGGTTTCCTTTTGAGTTCGTGTCGCCCCCCGGCACCTACGACGTGGTGGCGCGGCACGGCCACGAGTACGACCGCAAGAACAGCAACTCGGCCGAGGGGTGGGAGTCGTCCAGCTTCGGCGACGCCGTCGTTGTGGAACTCGTGAACCGGTGGCCGCTGGCCCTGGCCGAGGAACTCGCCGGCGACCCAGCGTGCGACGATCTTCTGCGCCGACTGCGGGAGATCGACAACGTGCGGCCATACATGCACATCCCCGCGTGGATTCTCGACACGATCTCGAAAGTGGGCAAGGGACATCCTCGCTTCCACGCCGCGGCCCGGCGGGCGGCCCGACGGTGTGTTGACGACTTCATCCGCAGCCCCGCCCTGAAGCGTGTCATGCAGCAGCACTTGCGCTGGCACGAGCGGCTCGGCTTCCGCGTGTTTCTGGAGCAGGTCCGGCACATGAAGGTCGGCGCGCTCGACCTGTGGACGGGGCTGGCGGACCGCGTCATCAACGCTTGGCAGATCATGACCCACGCGCCAGGGTCTCGCTACGCCGGTCGCGCCCTGGCCGAGCGCGGGGCCGACGGGCTGCCGCCGCGCTTCGTTGTGTACGGCCACACGCATCGGGTCGAGAGCGTGCCGCTGGGGCTATCTCCGCGAGATGGGGCGGACCGGTTCTACCTGAACACCGGCACGTGGCGGCCTGTGTGGGAACTGGCGCGAACGGCTGACGGATCGACGCACTTTGCTTCATGGAAAGAGATGAGCTACGCCGTCATCTACGCGACAGGCGAAGGCGGGCGCGCCCATGAGTTCGAGGTTCGAAGTGGCAGTCTGCGGGACCGCCCCGGCGCTCCGGCACCCGAGCCAGAGGACGTAGCAGGACAATGGGGGAACCCGGTCAAGACCGCGTGCCGTGTTCGAGCCAGTCCCTGATTCTGGCGTCAATCTGGTCGCGGGTCTCGCGGAATCTGCTCAGCCTCTCCTCTTCACCGCCCACGGCCTCGGCGGGATCGTCAATCGGCCACGCGATCATCGTGGCGCCGGTGGCGGGAAACGCCGTCGGACACCGTTGCCGGGCCTTCTCGCACACGATGATGACGTAGGCCGGATTCATCTTGCCGAGGAACTCACCGACCCCTTTTGCTCGCTGGCCAACCATGTCGATCCCGATCTCCGCCATGACCTTCGTGGCGTAAGGGTGTACCTGCGTGGGCTCCAGGCCGGCGCTATACACGTCGAAACGGTCGCCGGCATGTTTCCTCAGAATCGCTTCCGCCATCTGGCTTCGGGCCGAGTTGGCAGTGCAAAGGAACAGCACTTTGGGTTTCGTCATGGCAAACCTCCTTTTTCCTGCTCGTACAACCGCTGCCGCCCTTACTCCTTCGGTTCCTCGCGCGCCTTGGCGTGGCGGACGATGTCGCCCGTGCATAGGAACACGATGTCCTCGGCGATATTGGTGCATAGGTCGCCGATGCGTTCCAGGGCGCGGGCCAGCAGCGTTAGCGTCAAAACTACGTCAACGCCCGCCGGGTCGGAACGTTCACGGCTGAGCGCGGTGCGAACGAACCGTCCGTAGGCGGCATCGACTTCGGCGTCCGACGCGATAACGTCGCGGGCGGCATCGAGATTCCGCATGGCGATGGAACGCAGGGTCTTATCGAGCCGCTGCGTGACCTCTCGCACGAGGTCGGTCCATCCGGGGTACTGCGCCAGGTCAATCCGCTCCGCGGCGACGTGCTTGACGCGCCGGCCGATGCCGGCCGCCTTGTCGGCGATACGCTCCAGGTCGTTGTTAGCCTTGATGGCGAAGCATATCGTTCTGAGGTCGATGGCCGCCGGCTGGTAGAGGGCCAGCAAGCGGATGCACTCCTGCTCGATGTCCACTTCTTCGCGGTCGATCTCGCTGTCTTGCTCATCCACGAAGTTGCCGGCGTCGGCGTCGCGGTCTTCGGCGGCGGCCAGGGAGTCCAGCACCGCCTGTTGGCACCGCATGCCCATGCGGTCCAGCCGAAGCATCAGGCGGTCGAGGCGGTCTTGAAGTTGACGCATGGCCAAAACTCCTATCCATCAACCGAAACGCCCGGTTACGTAATCCTCGGTCTGCTTCTTCGCCGGCTTCGTGAAGACGGTGCTCGTCAGATCGTACTCCACCAATTCGCCGAGGCAGAAGAACGCCGTGCGGTCGCTTACGCGGGCGGCCTGCTGCATGTTGTGCGTGACGATGACGATCGTATAGGCGCCCTTGAGAGCGGTGATGAGCTCTTCGATGCGGCCGGTCGCGATGGGGTCCAGCGCCGAGCACGGCTCGTCCATCAGCAGCACCTTGGGCTGCGTGGCCAGCGCCCGCGCGATGCACAGACGCTGCTGCTGGCAGCCCGAGAGCGCCAGGGCCGACTTGTGGAGGCCGTCCTTGACCTCTTCCCATAACGCTGACGCGCGCAGGCACTTCTCCACGGCTTCGTCCAGTTCGCCTCGCGACCGCGTGCCTTGGAACCGCCGGCCGTAGGCCACGTTGTCGTACACGCTCTTGGGGAACGGGTTCGGCTTCTGAAAGACCATGCCCACCTGTTGCCGCAGGTTGGGCAGGTTGATACGCGGGTCGTAAACGTCGGTGCCGTTGACCTCCAGGCGGCCTTCAGTTCGCACGCCGGGGATGAGGTCGTTCATGCGGTTGATGCTTCGCAGGAATGTGCTCTTGCCGCAGCCGCTCGGGCCGATGATGGCCGTGACGCGACGCGGGTAAATCTCCATCGTGATACACTTGACCCCGGCGTTTCGCCCGTAGAAGAGCGAGAAATCGCGGGAGCGGATGATGGCATCGGTGGTCGGTTGCGGCGCGCCTGCGGCGGCGAAGAGCGTCGGCTTCGGGGCACGCGGCGACGCTTCCGCCGCTGTCGTTTCGGCGGGCGCCGGTATCCGAGAAAACTCATCGAGCGGATCGGCCATTGTCGGCCCTCTCTCTTGTGATGTGATGGGCATCTTCCACCTCTCTTTACTGGCCGCGAAGCCGCCTGGCCATCCGGGACCTTACCACGATGGCCGCGACGTTCATGACCAGGACCAGCAGAATAAGTGTCATGACCATGCCATACTGGTTGTGGGGTACGAGCGAGGCCAAGCGGTCCCCGACCGCCAGGTGATAGCTGGAGTACGCCAGCGTCTGCGTCGGCTTGACCAGGGCCGACCATGGCGGCCACGACGTCGAGCCCATCGCCACCGCCGCAGTAAAGAGGATAGGCGCCGTCTCGCCTGCCGCGCGGCTGACGCTCAGGATCGCCCCCGTCAGAATGCCCGGCAGCGCCGCCGGCAGCGTCACGGTTACAAAGCACCGCAAGCGTCCGGCGCCAAGGGCAAGTGCCGCTTCCTTGTAGGTTTGCGGCACGGCGCGGATGGCCTCTTCGCTCGCCCGGATGATGATCGGGAGCACGAGCAGGCCCAGCGTCAACCCGCCGGCCAGGGCGCTGGAGCCCTGCGGCAAACCGAAGAGCGGCAGCAGGAACACCACAAAGAACGCCAGCCCGAACAAGCCGAACACGATGCTCGGCACTCCGGCCAGCGTGTTTATGCACGTGCGGATCAACTGGACCGTGCGGCTGTCGCTGGCGCACTCGACCAGGTACGCCGCCGCAATGACGCCGAGCGGAAAGGCGAACAGGATCGCCAGGACTGTGATCAGGAGCGTGCCGAGGATCTCCGGCCCGACACCGCCGAAGTAGTGGCCCGAGAGGCTGTCGTCGATGAAGTATTGCCAGTAGAACGCCCATCGCGGCTGCATCATTTCCGTAACGTGCTCGCGGACTAGCGGAAAGAGCGGGGCCAAGTCGGTCCCGGCAAACTGCTGCTCGCGCGGAGCGTGCTGGCGCTGGAGGGCTCCGTCCCGCCCCCCGGCGACCCACGTCTCGGCGGTCAGGAGGCGGTCCAGATGTTTCTCGGCCGCGTCCCACCGCGTGGCGCCGTACTGGTCCATGACCAGCGGCGGCCGCTCCGAATTCGGCGGCGGCCCGAAAAGGCCGCGAATCGACTCCTGCACTTCCGCCAGCGCCTTGGCGTACTCCGTGCGGCGGCCCAAGTCCACCGTAGCCACCACGCGGCCGTAATCGCGGGCCAGCGCGAAAAATCCCTCGGCCACGGTGCCTTTGAGGCGGGCGTCACCCTCCTGCTGGAGGACCCAGCGAAGGCGCTCCTCGGCCACAGCTTTGTCGGTGGACGCGAATGCCTCGGCGAGGGCGTCGCGGAGGCGTTTGGCCAGCGTGCGAAGTTCCGCCCGCTCGCCGCCCAGCGTCTCGCGGTTGTCGAGTTGCTTGCCGAACTCGCGGTAGAGGCGGCGGGAATCGTCTTCGAAGGTGGAGGTGTCGATACCGCGCTTAAACCGGTCGAGCATATCGTAGACCGGCTGCCGCGCGCGGGCGGCAGCGGCTGTCTCGGCGGCAAGGGCTTCCGCGTCGCCGCGGTGGAACTGCTCCAACTGCATCCGGCGGAACTCGACCGTGTCCTTGAAGACG
>JAPLMO010000123.1 GCA_026386995.1 Planctomycetota bacterium
CGGCGAACCCCGCCAGCAGCGCGAGCACGGCAAACGCCACCACGCCGCAACTCTCGCGGAACCCCTCGAGACTGCCGATCTGGAGGCCCGAGACCTTGATGTCGTCGGCCAGGAAGTTGGCGTTCAGGCCCATCTGGAGGGCCATCGTAAAGCCCACGCCCGCCACCGCCAGGCCCAGGAAGAACAGGCTGCGGCGGCGCTTGGCGTCCGAGAGTTCGGGAGTCTGCACGTCGAGCATGGAACGGCTTCCTGTGCGATGCGATCAGGGCTGGGGTCAGGAGCCCTATCTGTAAGGCTCCTGACCCCTTCGCCCCGCTCACCGGCAATTTACTTCGGCGGAAACCCCTCGGGCATCCACGCCGCGAGTTCACTGCGGGCCTCGCGTACGCTCGCCTGCCAGGTGATGACGCGGGCGGAATACTTTTTCCTCGTCCTTACTCCGCCCGCTCGGCCCGGAGTGTCACGATGCCGAACGGCGGCACGTCGATCGGGCCGCTCAGGGCCTGGCCGCGCTGCTCGCTGGTATCGCTCAGATGCACCGCGTGCGGCTTGGGGTCGGTCCACTGGAGCGTCGCCTTCTCGGCCTTGCCGGAGGCGCCGAAGAGGCGTACGATCCAGGCCTTGCCGTCGTCGGAAGGCTTGAAGGTGGCCACGATGACGCCCTCGGGCTCGACCTTGAGGCGCGGCGTGGAGAGCGCCGCCGCATCCCCCGCCGCAGGCGCCGCAATAAGAGGCTGGCCGGCCTCGATGCCAAACCGCGCCGCCGCCTCACCGCGGTACGCGCCGTGCGGCAGGAGCGAGTAACGGAAGACGGCCGGTCCCTCCTGGTCGGCCTTGTAGTTGGTGTGCCAGTGATTGTTCATCACCCAGGAGTAGAGCGTCTGCGAGGGGGCAAGGTGCTCGATCCAGGCCTTCAGGTTGTCCTGCGAGCCGACGAGGTTGGCCGTGACGCCCCCGACCTCCACCAGCGGCGTATCGGGCGTGGCCAGCGTCACGCCGTAGCGGTCGTTGGAGACGTCGACCCAGCGCTGGACGGTGAACCAGTTCTTGCACGCGCCGGGGATCTGGTCGACCTCCGGCCGGACGACGGCCCACGGGACATCCATGCGCATGACGCCGCCGGGGACGTTGAAGCCGAAGCCGAAGTGCACGCCTTCCTTGGTGCGGACCGCCTTCTTGTCGACAGTATTGATGATGTCGATACGATCCAGGCCGTCGTAAACACGGACCTCCCGCGTCAATTTATTGCAGCCGGGCGCGTCGCTTTCGACCACGAGAGAGGCCACCAGCGGCCCCCGTTCCTTGACCGAAATCTTCACTGGGCCGCTGCGGGCCAGGCCCTTCAGGTCCGTGCCCGGCAGGTAGAAGTAATCGTTGAGGGCCGTCGCGGCCTTGGCATCCACCAGTTCCGCGCCCAGGACCGTGCTCCTCAGGCTCGCGATTGCGCCGGTCTTTTCGTCAATGCGCAGGGCCGCCAGCGGCGTCGTCAGCGTCACGCCCTCGGCCCGGAGGCGAAACAGGTCGAGCAGCGCCTGACCGGGAACCACCGTCAGCCGCTTGGCAGCAAAGGGCGGCACGCCGCGCACCAGGACCGCCAGGTCGCCCGTCGAGAGCCGCTGCGAGGGAACGGTCTCGCCGCCGGGGCCTTTTACGACGTCGCCGGCCGAGGAGAGTGACTTCGGCAGGAAGACCACGTCGGTCCGCGTCCACGAGGTCGTGTTGAAGACGTCCACCTGCCGGCCGTCCGCCGCGCTGCCGCGCGCGGCAAGGGCATCGGCCAGCAACTTCCGAGACTGCTTGTCGCCATCCAAAGCGAAGGCCTGC
>JAPLMO010000183.1 GCA_026386995.1 Planctomycetota bacterium
GGCGGCATCGTCGTTGGTGACGATGGCGCCGCCGTCGCCGGTGGCCAGGTTCTTGACGGCGTGGAAACTGAAACACCCGAAACGCCCGATGGTTCCGAGTTTGCGTCCGCGGTGCTCGCCGCCGCAGCCGTGGGCGGCGTCCTCAATCAGGAGGAGGTTGTGCTCCCTGGCAATCGCCTCCAGGTCGTCCATCTTGCACGGCCGCCCGCCGTAGTGGACGATGACGATGGCCCGCGTCTTTTTCGTGATGCGTTTGCGGATCGAGCGCGGGTCGATGTTGGCCGTCTCGGCCTCGACGTCGGCGAACACGGGCTTGGCGCCGACGTACAGGATGGCGTGGTTGGTGGAAACAAACGTGATCGGCGTGGTGACGACCTCGTCGCCCTTCTTGAGGTCCGCAACGATCATGGCCAGATGCAGCGCCGCCGTGCCGCTGTTGAGGGCGATGGCGTGCCTGACGCCCAGGTACTCGGCGAACTTTTTCTCGAACTCGGCCGTCTTGGGGCCCAGGCCCACCCAGCCGGAGAACATCACCTCGCGAACGGCCGCAAACTCCGCCTCGCCGTAACTCGGTCTGAAAACAGGTATTGTCATTTGTGTCCTATTGGTTCGCCGCTGCGCCGCGGCCGCTCTTGATCAGTCGCCCGTCTCCGTCCGCTCTCCGATCGGCTTGGCCGGCGACCCGGCGACCATCGTATAGGGCGGCACGTCGTGGGTCACCACGCTATGGGCGCCGACCACGGCGCCGTCGCCGACGGTGACCCCCTTGAGGATGACGGCCGCATAGCCGAGCCAGCAATCGTTGCCGATGCGAATGTCCGCGCACTCGAGCCCCTGCTCGCGGATCAGCCGGTCGCGCCGCCGGCACCGGTGGCCGCCCGGAATGATGGCCACGCGCCGCGTAATCAGGCAATCGCTTCCGATGGTCACCTTGCCGCTGTGGACCAGCACCTCGACGCCATTGTAGACGATCGTGCGGTCCCCGATTTCGATCTTGCCGCTGCCACACATGGTGTCGAGGCGGCAGAAACCGATGATGCACCCGCGGCCGATCTTCACGTTGCGGTCCAGGTGGGCCAGCGGATGGATGAACGACCGGTTCGCAAGGCTGCGTACCACGTTGACCGGCGGCCGCACCATCGCCAGGAGCAGGCGGAGGGTTGTCATCCACACCGCCCGCCACCAGTACGTCGGCGCAAGAACGGCGAAATCCTTCATGCCAAGCCCCTGCTCTCGGTGTCGGGCTGCGGGCGCCCTACCAGTCCTTCAACGTTGATTATGTGGGTGCCACGGCTGCGCTGTTTGCAGCCGTGCTTGCCCGACGACGACCACGGCTGCAAACAGCACAGCCGTGGCACCCGCAGATTCAATCGCGGTCGCCCTACTCTCGCAGCGCAATATCCTTCGCCCCGATGCCAAACCGCCTGAAAATCTCCCTGAACCGCCCCATCGAGAGATTGCCGCTGCGCATAATCACACGGCGTTTGCGCCACATCTTCGGCAGGCCCAGGACCGCCTCCCAGTACGCCTGAAGCAGGATCCTGGCCATCTCGACCTTGCTGCGCTCGGCGGCCATCGCCCCGGCCCGCCCGCGCCGCGTCAGTGCCCCCCACCCCTGCCAGAAGAAGCGGTAGAGCGTCCAGAATACACCGTACGCCAGGAGCCACAGCGGGAAGTTCTTCACCGCCACCCAGACGCGGTTTCTCTCCACCAGCCGCGCCAGAAACGGCGACACGCTCCCCGACGAGGCCGCATGGTGATTGTACACGGCCGCTCCGGGGACGTACAGGCTTTTCCATCCCCGCCGCTGGGCCCGCCAGCCCATGTCGGTCTCGTCGGCATAGGCGAAGAAGTCTTCGTCGTACAACTCGCCGCTCGGCAGACGCAGGTCGTCGAGCATCGCCTTGCGGTAGAGGCAGCAGCAATCCGACGCGTAGAAAACCTCGGCAGGCTCCTTCATGGCCTCGGGCGCTTCGGCCCGACCGCGACCCAGGGCCAGGCCGTCGGGGCACACCACGATGCCGGTGGCGTCGACCTTGCCGCTGGCCGCCAGGATGATGCACGGCGTGGCCGAGCCGGCCTTCGGGTCGGCTTCAAGCGCCTCGACCAGCCGCCGCACGGCGTCGGGCTGGATACGGGTGTCGTTGTTGCACATCAGGACATACGGGGTCTCGGCCAGGCCGATGCCCACGTTGTTGCCGCCGCCGAAGCCGAGGTTCTTCTCGTTCACATGCAGGCGGACGTCGGGGAATTCGCGGCGGATCATGTCGGCCGACCTGTCGGTTGAGGCGTTGTCGACCACCAGCACCTCGACCGTCGGATAGTCCTGGGCCAGGAGCGAGCGCACGCAGTCCCCGACGACCCGGGCGCCGTTCCAATTCAGCACCAGGGCCGTGACGCCAGGCACCCTTTGGCCGTCCGGCTGCATCATGCGGCAGAGCCTCCTCGATCCATTTGCGGCGTGATGCTAGGCCGCTGGCATAAAGGTGTCAAGTGCAAAGAAATCCCTCAGTTCGGGCGATCCTTCCCCTGCCGGATGGCATGCCCACGCCGCCGTTTGCGTGGGCATGCTCCGTGGCCGCGGCGAGAACATGCCCAGCGAACAGCGCGCTGGGCATGCCACCCTGCTTGGGCCGAATGAGCGCCCAAAACAAGGGGTTACAGTGCAAAGGCCTTTTCGGTTGACTCCGCCGCGCGTGTCGCACACCATAGGCCGCCGTGACGATGGTCGAACGAATTCGGACGTGGCTCTCGACGCCCCGGCGCCGCTGGGCGGCCGCCATCTTCGCACTGTGCGCGGTCTACGCCCTCGCGCTGAACAACCAGTGGGCGATCTCGCCCGATGGGGCGCTTTACCTGACGCTCGGCCGGTCGCTGGCCGAGGGGCGAGGCATGGAGTGCAACGGCCTCCAGTGGTGGAGCATTCCGCCCGTCCTGCCGCTGCTCATCGCCGCCTGCCGCTTCGTTGCAGGCGACGGCTACTGGCTTATCAACCTCGTCCTGAGCGCGTGCGCTGTGGGGACCGCCGTCGTGGCCGCCCGCACCGTGAAACGCCTCGGCGCGGCGGACCTCGCCCTGCCGGTACTGCTGACGACGGGCCTCTCGGCGTACCTTTTCATCACGGCGACACGCGTCCAGACGGACGTGTTGTTCACGTTTCTGGCAGCCCTGGGGCTATACGGATTCGTGCGGGGCTCCACGGGTTCTCTGTGGTGGATAGTCTTCGGCGGCGCGGCGATGCTGCTGGCCACCTTGACGCGGTTGCCGGGCATCGTGTTCTTCGCGGGAGCCGCGGCGGGCCTGGCGCTGTCGTTGCGGCGACCGGGCCGCGTCTGGCGTATCGCAGCGCTGGCCACGGTGGTTGCCGTCACGTCGGTCATGTTGTGGTACTGGATGACGCGTATCCGGACGCAGGCCGACGTTGGCGCCGGCGACTACAGCGTGGTCCTCAACACACACGTCGAAACCTTCTTCAGCCTCAGCCGCCTTGAGAGCATCGGAACGGGCCTGGCACTGCTGCCGTCGTCCGTCTTCGCGGCCATCTTCGGCCAGCAACTGAACCCCTGGCTGATGTTAGCGCCACTGCTCGTCGCCCTGCTGGGGCTGGCGACACTGGCACGGCGCGGCCAGTGGATCATCGTGCTGCCTGTGGCGCTGAATATCGGGTTCCTTGTGCTGTTGGGAGGGGGTACCGTGGCCCGCCGGTACCTCCTGCCGACGATGCCTTACGTAGTCTATGCGCTGCTGGTCGGCACGCAGGTGGTGGCCGCATGGATCCGTCGCAGGCAGCCGGCCGGTGGCGCCGCTGCCGGACGTGTGGCCGCTATCGTCGTCGCGGCCGCATGCGCGGGGATCAGCCTCCCGAAAATCGCCCGGGAGGTTTACTGGATGCGGTCGCCGGACTTCTACGCCGCCTATGACCACGGGGAGTGGCAGAACTTCGTGCAGGCGAGCCAGTACTTGCGGGAGCACGGCCGCGCGGGGATCGACGAGGTGATGGGGCCGGAACACACGGTCATCCATTACCTCTCGCGTCTGCGCACCTTTGCACAGGTGTTGGAGCCGGGGCTTGGCACGTGGACGCCTGAAAAAATTCCGCCCGCGTGGTTCGTCAAGATCGCCGTGGACTCCCCGGCCAGGTTCATCCTGATTCCCGCCAACGCCCCGGACTGGAGCGAGGAGGCGGCGTCGCGATTCGCCGCAACCGGCCTGTTCGAGCCACCGGTATTCTTCGGCGTCACGCCGGCCACCCCATCGGGCACACTGGCCATCTATGCCCGCCGCACAACGCCCACCGGCAGACTTGGCGGCGGCCAACTTCCTTGACGCTCCGCCCTTGGCGGGATATCCTCGTAACCCATGGCTGAAGGCGCAGGTAATCCGGCGGACGCGGCACATCCGGACACAGGGTCCGAAACCCTCTCGCAGAAACTCCGCAACCAGCCTGGCGAGACGCCGGACGGGCAGTTCCGGCGCATCAGGTACCTGATGGTCACCGAGACGCTGAGGCGGTTCATCCGGCTGTTCGTGCTCATCAGGCCGCTGGTGAACCTGTGGCTGATGCTCCGGACGCGGTCGATCATTCATCCGCTGGCGATCATCGACTGGAACGTCCACATCGGCCGCCGATGCTTCATCGGCCGGTCCGTCCTGGACACGCTCGGAGGCCAGGGGCGCATCGAGATCGGCGACGGCACCGTCATTTACAGCGGCTGTGAACTGTTGTGCCAGTACGACAGTACGATCCGGATCGGCCGGGGCGTGCTCTTCACTCGCCAGGCAGCCGCGATGACGGCCGGACACATCATCCGCGATCGCCAGGCCACGATTATCTCTCAGGGGATCGCCACGGCCGACGTCACGGTCGAGGACGATTGCTGGATCGGCTACCGGGCGACTCTCCTGCCTGGCGTCCGGGTGGGGCGAGGCACCGTGGTCGGCGCCGGGGCGGTCGTAACCAAGGACCTGCCGCCGATGGTCGTCGCGGGGGGCGTTCCGGCCAGGGTCATCCGCGAGCGGTAGAAGGACAGCATTCCCCTTGAATTCCAGGGCACTTCGATTCTTGGGGTTGGTGATGGGCCTGGCGCTCTTCGCCGCCGTCATCGTCTGGGCCGGCCCCGCCGAGACGCTCAGCGCCGTGGCCAATTCGTACCGGCATCCGGGGTGGCTGGCGGGGGCCGTTGCGCTCTTTGCGGCAACGCAGGGCGTTTTCCTCCTGAAGTGGCACTACATGTCGCGGCGGGCCGGCGCGGGGGCGGACCTGCGCCAGTCCCTGTGGCTTTTCGGAACGCTCATGCTGGTGGGCACCTTCACGCCCGGCCGCACGGGCGAACTGGCCGTTCCCCTGCTGATGCGCGGCGGCGGGCGATTGACGGGCGTGGCCCTCATCAACCGGCTCCTGGAGAGCACAAGCACGCTTTGCGCCGGAATGCTGGCCGCAATGCTCCTTCTGAGCAACGATCCGCGCGCCGCCGGGCTTTGGCAGGTCGGATTCGTCCTTGCGGCTTTCGTCGCCGTCCTCGTGGTGCTGAGCCGGCGGCGATACACGGCGGCGGTCCTGGCGGCCGTGAAGGCATGCTTGCGGCCGATGGCGGGCCTCAGGCCCGTCGCATGGCTGCTGGCAAAGGAGGAGCAGTGCGCCGGCGGCCTGGAACATTTCTATGACGCCAACGAGCGGATACTCAGGCCCGGCCCCATCGCTGTCTTCGCCGCCTTGATGGTCCTCATCTGGCTGCTCATGGTGTGGGGCAACCAACTCCTGATCCAGGCCAGCGTGGACACCGGCGGCAAGGAGGTGACTTTCCTGATCGTGACGGCGATCGTGGCCGTCAGCGCCCTGGCCATGTTTGTGTCGCCGATTCCCGGCGGCTTGGGGCTGAGCGAGTTCACGGCGTCGGCCTTGTTCGCCCAACTCGGATATCCGGCCCAGGCCTTCGTGCCGTACCTGGTGCTGGTGCGGGTGGTGTTCTACGGCGTGGTGGTGCTGGTTTACCTCATCGGGCGTGCGGCCGGGCGTGAACTGCCGGGGGCGCTACCGGCCGCATCATCTTAAGAGAACCGAGGCG